>NZ_JAMOKT010000086.1:0-24109 GCF_023656795.1 Parabacteroides caeci | reverse complement strand
CGTTTTTTAGAATGCCCATCCTTAGCCTCTTACAATGGGCATTGTAAGCTTCTTAAGATGGGCATTCTTGGCCTCTTAGGATGCCCATCCATGGATTCATTCTCAGCCGGGTTCTCCAAGGTAACGGAAATTAATAATTGACAAATTGAAGGCTGAATGTTGTGAAGGCTGTGAAGTCAGTGAGGGCTGTTTTGTAAACTTTCTGAGAAAATAAATAAATACGGGGGGGGACTTTTAAAAGGGGTACCGGTATTTATTTATTTTCCTGCAAAGTTTACAAACAGGGGGTAAATACTTTCACAACTTTCACAACGGACGGAGGTCATCCCCCGGGCTTTTCCTCCTCTTGCGGTTCGGGCAAGATGGATCCTTTTTCCAATCCGTAAGAGTAGCATAAATTAATATTTCTTTTGTTTTCGGGCCGTTTCATGGGAAGATGCCCTCAGTGGAAACGAAATGTCCCGGCAATTTTCCGACGTAGGTTCTAATAAATGGATTATGATTGCTTCTGATGAAGTTTGGCAGATACAAAAAAGGTGGAGATTACTTTCATTCAGACAATTGTCTGAATGTCTGCATATCGACCGCCGCACACTTTCGAAACTGGACCATCACCATCCGGACGGCACGTTGACGCTTGAAACGCTCGACCGCATTTATGCGACCTTCATGTACCTCTGTCCGATATATTTCACTCCGGAGGAGGCAGAAGAAGAATATCGCAGACTGGTCGATTCGCGAATACGTATTCTGATGTGTTCGGAGATAAGCCCTCGGGTACTGGCTCAAAAATGAAAGACTGAAAAAAGGTGATATTGATAAATTAGCCCCTCATATTTTATAAAAAAAATGAAATTATATCTAATTTAATCCTTTCGGGAAGTATATGTATGTTTCCTTTAATTTCTTATGCTCAGTTTACGAAAGGGCTGAGTTATCGGGCGGAGACTGGTGTCAGCTTCAGCGGAGGCGAACATACCCCTTTCTGGCTGACGGCAAACAAGCAGGGGCTTTCGTCTATTGAAAAGAATAACGGGTATCTGCGTGCAGGTGTTTTCCGGGAGTTGGAAAAGGATAAACCTTTCTCGTATGCTTTCGGGGCGGATCTGGCTGTCGCTTATAATTTTACTTCGACTTTCGTGGTGCAACAATTGTATGCGGATCTGAAATATCGTTGCCTGGGGTTGAGCATCGGAAGCAAGGAACGACATAGCGAGTTCAATAATCCGTTACTGAGTAGCGGTGGACTGACGTTCTCCGGAAATGCGCGTCCGATTCCGCAGGTTCGTATCGGTATTCCTGAATATACGCTCGTTTCGGGAACAAAAGGTTGGTTGGCTTTTAAAGGGCATATTGCCTATGGTATGTTTACGGATGACGGCTGGCAGAAGGACTTTGTGGTTCCGGGCGGTAAACATACGGAACATGTGCTTTATCATTCCAAAGATTTATATGTGAAGATCGGTAACAAAGAGAAGTTTCCTTTGATCTTTGAAGGAGGGGTAGAGATGGCTGCCCAATTCGGAGGAAATGCGTTTAGGGGAAATGAGAAGATCGATATGCCGAACGGGATAAAGGATTTCTTTAAAGTGTTTATTCCAAGCGGAGGGAGTAGTGATACGCCGATGGGTGAACAAACGAATATTTATGGGAATCATTTAGGTAGCTGGAATTTCTCATTGACCTGGTATGCACCAAAAGATTGGACAATCCGTCCCTATTACGAACATTATTTTGAAGACCATTCGCAGATGTTCGGGGAATATGGCTGGAAAGATTGTCTGGCAGGGATAGAAATAACACTTCCCAAAAATCCTGTCGTTAGTAGTTTTGTTTACGAATATATTTCAACAAAAGATCAGACTGGTCCTGTTTATTGGGATCATACACCGGAAATACCGGAGCAGGTGAGTGGTGCGGATAATTATTATAATCATGGTATTTATACCGGCTGGCAACATTGGGGGATGGGGATCGGCAATCCGCTGGTTATGTCTCCTATTTATAATGATGATGGAGAAATAATTTTTAAAAGTAATCGTTTGCAGGGGCATCATTTCGGGATTATGGGAAATCCTTGTGCCGATTTGCAATATCGTGTCCTTTTATCCGTTACACGTAATTGGGGAACTTATAGTTTGCCTTTTTATGAGATCAAAAAGAACGGAAATGCTTTAGCTGAATTGAAATATACTCCCTACCAATTGAAAGGATGGGATTTTACAGCATCGTTGGGTATAGACCGGGGAGCGATGTTGGGTAAAAGTGCCGGTGGCATGTTAACAATCAGAAAAACAGGATGGATACGATGAAAAGATATATAATAGGTGCGTTGCTACTGTTGATGGCTGGCGCTTGTGGAAAAATGCCGATTAATGGCGACCTGGATGGTCGCTGGCAGATTATGAAGATAGAATATGCATCGGGAGAGGAAGAAGTTCCGGAACGTGCTTATTACAGCGTGGCTTTGCATACGATTAATTTGATGAAGGTTGATGTAACCAGTCAGACCGGTAATATGGAATATACCGGAGATTCCTTGTTTGTAGTCATGCCAATCAGCAAAGTTGAAGACTTATTGCCATTTGGGATGAACGGAACAGAACAACGCTTCGGCGTCAAAGAATTAACATCGAAGCATCTGGTTCTGCAATCGGATTATGCCCGATTGGAGTTCAGGAAGTTTTGATTCAGAAATTATCAGGTTTGAGCTATCTTTTATAGCAACTGGTTGTACCTGGCTCCCCTCTTGAGAGGGGGAAGGGGGTGTGTCATATCCCCGCCATACAACCACCATAATCAGAGTCACTTGACTATTACAGGTTCATTTGCCGTTTGCTTCAGCTGACGGTTTACAAGTTGTTTCTCTCTTTTGGCTTCAGCCACATTTCTCCTAGATAGAAACCTGTAAGAAATGGGACTAAAGTCCAATGAGATAGACCATTTACTAATCCGTCAGCTGAAGCAGACGGCAAATAAACCTGTAACAAGGCTTGTTTTATTGACTGGCTTTAACACACCCCCTACCCCCTCTCAAGAGGGGAGCCAGTTACAACCAGTCAATAAACAGATGATTCAATTATTTCTAAAATCGAAATAACAACAAAAATAAATAATAATATGAATATCGTAATCAGAAATGTATTATTGGGGGGATTACTGTGGTTGGCGGTTCCATTGTCGGCACAGGTGTCCCAGGATTTGATTGATAAGGCGAAAGCCGCGGGTATGACGGATGACCAGATTCGCCAGGAGATAAATAAACGGATGGGACAGTCCGGGACGGAACAGGCTACGCGTACGGCATCGGATGCTGTGGTTACAGATCGTACGGTTGCTATTCCGGACGGAAAGGGAATACCTCCTTTGGATGCCCAGCGGGAAGCCAATCGTCCGACGGGAGATTTAAGCGGAACCGTGTTCGGTCGCGAAATATTCTCGAACAAGAACCTGTCCTTTGAGCCTAATCTGAATGTACCGACTCCCAAAGGATATGTTTTATCTGCCGGAGACGAATTGCTGATCAATGTATGGGGAGATTCTGAACTGAATCTGAAACTGAAGGTTTCTCCCGAAGGAACAATTCTTATCCCTAATCTAGGCCCGGTATCTGTCAGCGGACTGACTATCGAAACTGCTGAAAACCGTATCCGACAGGAATTGGGACGGATCATGTCTACCTTGTCGGGAGATACAGAGTCTGGAAGTACGGACGGGGCCAATACGTTTGTTTCCGTTAGCCTGAGCCAGATACGTAGTATCAAGGTGAATATAGTAGGAGAAGTAGTAGCTCCGGGGACCTATACGCTTCCATCGTTTGCTACTTTGTTTAATGCGTTGTATGCAGCAGGTGGAGTGAATGAGATCGGTTCGCTTCGTGGAATCAAAGTTTACCGGAATAGCAAGGAGGTAGCCAGCCTGGATGTGTACGATTATTTGTTGAACGGCAAATACAATACGAATATCCGTCTGGAAGAGAATGATATGGTGATCGTTTCTCCTTATGACCAACTGGCTGTGGTACAAGGAAAAGTAAAACGTAACCGTATTTTTGAGTTGAAAAAGGGGGAAACGCTGAAACAACTTTTAAATATGGCCGGAGGCTTTACCGGGGATGCGTATAAGAAAGATGTCCGTGTCAAGCGAAAAGCCGGTAGCCGTTATCAGATAGCTACTGTTACGGAAGATAAATATCCGACTTTTGCGATGATGGACGGCGATTCTTTGTTGGTGGATTCTGTGATTCCTTTCTACGAAAACCGTCTGACAGTGACAGGGGCCGTTTGGCGTCCGGGAGAATATGAATTGAATGGTACGGTTCATACGGTCCGTCAACTGGTTGATCAGGCAGCGGGTTTGAAAGGAGATGAGTTTGCCGGTCGTGCTCAGATCACCCGTTTGAATCCGGATTTTACAACGACTGTCATAGCCGTAGATATCCGTGGTATCCTGAACGGTACTGCTCCCGATATGGAACTAAAGCCGGAAGACCAACTCTATATCCCTTCTTTCTTTGATTTGAGAGAACCTTATACGATTAAAGTAAGTGGGGCTGTGAATTTTATAGACACAGTTCTTCCTTACCGGAACAATCTGACAGTGGAAGATGCCATTATGATGGCTGGCGGTTTGAAGGAATCGGCTGCAACGGTGAATGTGGAAGTAGCCCGTCGTATTAAGGATACAAAAACGTACGAAAATACTAACCGTACGGCCGAAGTATTCAATTTTGAATTGAATGACAATTTAGGATTGATACCGGTGAATGGAAAAAAAGGGGATACTCTTTTTACGTTGGAACCGTTTGATGAAGTGTATGTACGTTTCTCACCAGGTTATCAGGAACAACAGGTAGTGAAGGTAAATGGTGAGATTACCTTTTCCGGTGATTATGTCCTGGCAGAAAAGAACTCCCGTCTGAGTGATATTATCGCCAAAGCCGGAGGGATAACGCCTGATGCCTATGTAAAAGGAGCAAGCCTGAAACGCCAGTTGACAGAAGATGAGATGCGCCGCCTGGAAACTCTGCTACAACTGAGTTCCAATAAACAGAGCCGTGATTCGGTTGCTTTATCTTTGGAGAACATTAAAGATTATTCAGTGGGTATCGACCTGGAAAAGGCCCTGGCAAATCCGGGGAGTGCGCACGATGTGGTGTTGCGTGACGGAGATGCGCTCTACATTCCTCAGTTGCAGAGTACGGTTAAGATAAATGGTGCCGTAACCTATCCGAACAGCGTGACATATACAAAAGGAATGTCTGTGGGTGATTGCCTGTCGCAAGCCGGTGGCTATAATGATATTGCTCGTAAATATCCGATCGTAATCTATATGAACGGAAAGGTGGCAACGACCAAGAAAAGCTTTATCTTCTTCAAACGTTATCCGAAGGTAGAACCCGGATGTGAAATTGTCGTTCCGACCAAGACGCAGCGTGATCGTAAGACCAGTCTGGCAGAAGTTCTGAGCATAGCTAGTTCAACCACTTCGATGGCAGCCATGGTGACCTCTATCATCAACACACTGAAATAATTATCAATTTTCAATCTTTAATTTTCAATTAAAAAGATGGATATGATTCAAATGAACGCTCCTGATATGGATACAAACGAGCAGGAGATAGATTTAATAGAGTTGGCTAAACGGCTATGGGGGGAACGCAAGTTCTTGTTCAAATGCTGTGGAGTCGCGATAGTTGTAGGATTGGTGGTCGCTTTCAGCATACCGAAAGAATACAGTACGACAGTAAAGCTGGCACCTGAAACGTCTGATCCGTCCAAAAAGATGGGAAATCTGGGTGGTCTGGCTGCTATGGCTGGTATAAACCTGGGTTCTTCGGCTGGTTCGGACGCCATCTCCCCGGACTTGTATCCGGATGTGGTACAAAGTATTCCTTTTCTGTTGGAGTTGTTTCCTGTACAGGTAGAGAGTGAAAAAGGTGATTACTCATCGACATTGTACGAATATATGGATGATCACCAGAAAAGTGCATGGTGGAGTTATGTGATAAAGGCTCCTTTCAAATTACTTGGTTGGGTGAGAGGATTATTCTCAGAAGAAGAACTTTCCGGTGAGGGAGAATTAACATCTTTCCGGTTAACCAGAGAACAGGATGGCGTAATACAAGGATTGCAGAAACGTATCTCTGCCTCCGTGGATAAAAAGACATTGGTAATAACTGTCTCTGTCCAGATGCAGGACCCTTTGATCTCTGCAAGCCTTACTCAGATAGTCGTGGAAAAGCTTCAGGGATACATCACCAATTACCGTACACAGAAGGCCAAGCAGGATCTTGAGTTTACAGAAAAGGTATTTGGAGAAGCTCGTGAGTCTTATTACAAGGCCCAACGGGCGTATGCCGCCTTTGAGGATGCGAACAAGAACATCATCTCTGCCAGTTACCGCACCGAGCAGGAGCGTCTGAAAAATGAAATGACACTGACTTTCAATGTTTACAATACGTTGGCCCAGAAACTGGAGCAGGACAAACTCCGTGTCCAGGAACAAACTCCGGTCTATACGGTGATCAGCCCGGCAACGGTGCCATTAAAGCCAGCTTCACCTAAAAAGCCACTGATACTTATCGGCTTTGTTTTTCTAGCTCTGTTCGGTGGTATCGGATATTTATTTGTGAAGGATATGTTTGCGAATAACAAACAGGCGGAGGAAGATTGCTTCTCAGTGGAATGAAATTTTTATGGATCTAGTCACCACCTGTATACAGGTATAACTTGGTACCGCTGCAATATTTTTAAAGAAAACCTCACTATTATTTGAAAATAAACAAAAGTTTATTTACCTTTGTGTTGTCAGAAACAAAGAAGTAATACAGTAAAATGGAAAATGAAACAAAGAAACTTAGGCTTAGGCTCTGCCAAATAGAACAGAGTATCCGACAGCTGGAAAGAATGAAAAAAGTAATGGAACTCTCGGATGAAGCAATTGATGCAAAATTAAACAAGTTGCTTGACCTATACTCCGAATACCTTAAGAAGTTAGACGAATTAGAAAAGTAAAAATCCTCCCTCTCCTTAATCGGGGAGGGTAAAAAAGAAAAGAATATGAAAAACTTAAATGAGGAATTATCAGAATTACGTAAGGAGTTCGGTACTGACGCCTTTGATGAGCATATTGGCAGAATCAAGGAAATGTATACTACCCCAGAGGAAAAGAAAGCATTAGTCAATTTCGTGCTTGAGTTGGCTGATACATGTGAAAGCGAACTACAAAACGTCGGTAAAGAACTTTCGTTACTGGAACAACTTAATGAAGTCTCAAATATTGTTTCTTTATCATATATTGCCAAACGTTACTTTGGAAAATCTAAATCATGGTTTAGTCAACGAATGCATGGTCATTTGGTAAATGGTAAAGAAGCAGGCTTTACTCCTGAGGAGATACAGACACTAAACATGGCCCTGCAGGATATTTCAAAGACATTGGGTTCAATCAGTTTTACTTGTTAATACTGAGTTTCTGACAATAGCCCCGTCCTGAACCCAGACGGGGCTTTTATTGATGATTTCTTAGACGCAAAACCAAATGATGATACAACACCTCCAGAGACCTTTAACGGAATAGGTAATTTTTACTATGCGCCGAGTAAGACTAAGCGATTGATTTGCCGTAAAATAGCAAAGGTGACGTACATTGATTGTACGTCACCTTTTATGCTTATTCCTCAAAAGTTGCGGAGGCAAGACTCGAACTTACGACCTTTGGGTTATGAGCCCAACGAGCTACCACTGCTCCACTCCGCGATATAGTTGCTATCATTCCTGATTGCGAGTGCAAAGGTATGAATTATTTCTTACAATCCAAATTATTTTACAAAAAGTTTTTGCTTTTCTGTTGAAAGCCGGGGAGTAAGGCTTCTTTTAGTAACAAAATGACACATCTACCGGGTTGAATGTAAGGTAGATGTGTCAATTGGATTTTATAATTCATTTTCTTCAAAATCTTTTGCTTCATATACCCGCAACATCTTTTTCAGATGTCCGATTTGCTGTTGCATGGATTTGACACGATTCAGCAGATGGTGGATGGCATCGATTCCTTCGAAATTGATTGAGAGGTCGTAATACATACGTGTATATCTTTCGATATCGTGTAATTGCTCCGCCTGTAAATACTTTTCGCCTTCGATGATACGGATTTCAATGAGTCCGCCTTCTTCCAGCCTGAAGATGAAAGAAGGTTCTATATGACATATCCGGCAATATTCGTTGACTATAATTAAATCTGTTTGCATAGTACTCGTGTTTTATTAATTAAGACTCTGTATTTCGCGGAACAACTCTTTCTGTTTATCCGTCAGATTAGTCGGTATCTCGATGGAGTAGGTGACGATCAGGTCACCAAACTGCCCGTCTTTTTTATAGACAGGGAAACCTTTGCCTTTCAGGCGGACTTTGCTGTTGTTCTGCGTTCCGGCAGCCACTTTCAGTTTTACCTTGCCGTCCATTGTTTCTATTATCTGTTCGCCACCCAGTATGGCGGTGTAGAGGTTTAACGGGGCGGTTATATATAAATCGTCGCCAACCCGTTTGAAACGGTTGTCTTCTGCTATGCTGAATGTGATGTACAGATCGCCGGCAGGTCCGCCGTTTACGCCCGGACCGCCCTGGCCTTTCAGCTTGATGGTCTGTCCGTCTGCGATACCGGCTGGTACGGTTATGCGCAGATTCTTACCGTTGACGGTAATAACCTGTTTGTGTGTTTGGGCTGCATCTGCCAAAGAGACATGCAGTTCTGCATTATAGTCCTGGCCGCGGAAAGCATGGTTGCCTCTGCCACGACCGCCGCCTCCGAACATGGATTCGAAGAAGTCGGAGAAGCCGCTGCCGTCGTCTGAGGCACTCCATTGGGCACCCCCGCCGTTACTGCCTCCAAAGCCGCTAAAACCACCGAAGCCACCCTGATACTGTCCGTATTGGTTCTGCTGAGCTTCGAACTGGTCGGCATGTTTCCAGTTTTCACCGTATTGGTCGTATTTCTTCCGTTTTTCCGGGTCGCTCAGTACTTCATTGGCTTCGTTGATCTCCTGAAATTTCCGGTGAGCATCCGGATCGTTCGGATTCAGGTCCGGATGATATTTACGGGCCAGCTTCTTGTACGCTTTTTTGATGTCGTCCTGTGAAGCGCCTTTGTTCACCCCTAGAATGTTGTAATAGTCTATATAAGCCATATTATTATATTGTTAAGTCTTTTTGTCGGTTGATATCCATACATCTACATTACAATAAACATGCCGGGGCGGAAATTGACGGCTTAAATTTGGCTAATAAAGCTTAGGAAAGATGAAAACGAAAAGGGCCTCCAGTGAATACTGAAAGCCTTTAGATAGTTGCGGAGGCAAGACTCGAACTTACGACCTTTGGGTTATGAGCCCAACGAGCTACCACTGCTCCACTCCGCGATATAGTTTACAATCATTTTGTGATTGCGAGTGCAAAGGTAGGGATTTTCTCTTATAAAACAAATTTATTGCAAGTTTTTTTTAATATACTTGGTAGAACCAATCTTTTTTAGGTACTTTGCGCACAGTTTTAATCAAAATGTGCAATACAATGCCGATGACAGTTTCTAAAACACGCGAAATGTTGGTGGATGTGGCCAGGCAATTGTTTGCCCGCATGGGGGTTGATAATACGACAATGAACGATATTGCACAGGCTTCCCGGAAAGGCAGACGTACGTTATATACGTATTTCAAGAGCAAAAATGAGATTTATCTGGCTGTGGTGGAATCGGAGCTGGACCAGTTATACAAGATGCTGCTTGATGTTGCCGGAAAGGATTTGCCAGCTGATGAGAAGTTGATGACATTCATCTATGCCAGATTGGATGCTATCAAAGCGCTCGTATTTCGTAATGGTACGCTGAAAGCTAACTTTTTCCGTGATATATGGCGCGTAGAGAAGGTTCGTAAGAACTTTGATATACGTGAGACAGAATTATTGAAGGGAATATTGGATGCCGGAGTGAAGGAAGGGATCTTCGCAATGCCTGATACAGAAATAACAGCAGTGGTGCTACATCATGCCTTGAAGGGATTGGAAGTTCCTTATATAAGGGGTATTATGGGAGATAATATCAGCCAGCGGATTAAGCGGAGAGATAATGTAATGAATTTAATATTCAACGGAATAAAGATAAAGTAAACCAGAGATGTTTATTAATGCAACAGGGTTTTATGTGCCTGAAGAACGGGTGCACAACCAACATTTTTTGGAATTAAACGGGTTGACAAGTGAGTGGATTGAACAGCGTACGGGTATTAAAACCCGGTCCAAAGCCAAACCGGAAGAGACAATTTGTACCATGGGAATGGACGCCGTACGTAACGCACTGCCAAAATTGCCGTATGACATTACGGAAGTTGATTTGATTATCTCAGCATCCTATTCTCCGTACGATACAGTTGCTACCGCAGCCCATTATACGCAGCGTGAGTTTAATATTACAAATGCGAAAGCGTTGTATTTATCATCTGCCTGTTCCTCTTTTTTAAATGCGCTGGAAGTTGTGGAAGGTTATTTTGCTATGGGAAAGGCTACAAAGGCTTTAATCCTTTCGGCAGATAAAAATTCCGCTTATTATAATGAAACAGATCCGAAAGCCGGTCACCTCTGGGGGGATGCCGCTGCTGCGTTCTTTATTTCAAAGGAACGCGTGACAGAGAAAGATCCGCATATTATTGAAGTGTTTACACAGGGGTTGGGCCATTTGGGGAAAGGTCCTGAAGGTGTGCAGTTGCGTCCCCGTGACGGTGGTATCCAGATGCCGGAAGGCCGCGACGTGTTTATCCAGGCTTGTACCTACATGCCTAAAAATGCAGTCTATCTGTTGGAGAAGAACGGATTTGCGTTGGATGACCTGACTTATTTTATCGGTCACCAGGCGAATATGCGTATCATGTCGAATATTGCCAAGCAGCTGAATTTGCCGGAAGAAAAGTTCCTGCATAATATCGAAGAACTGGGTAATACCGGTTCGGTTAGTTCGGCTTTGGTGTATGCACAGAATGACCATACATTCAAGAAAGGCGACCTGGTTTGTCTGACCGTCTTCGGCGGCGGATATTCGGCGGGTGCTTGTCTGATACAGTGTTAATATAAACGTAAATAGAAATATTATGAAATTATTAGAAGGAAAAGTTGCCATTGTAACCGGTGCTGCACGTGGTATCGGTAAGGCTATCGCTTTAAAGTTTGCCGCTGAAGGTGCAAATATCGCATTTACAGACCTGGTTATCGACGAGAACGGTGAAGCTACACAGAAAGAAATCGAAGCTTTAGGTGTTAAGGCAAAAGGGTATGCTTCTAATGCAGCCAACTTTGAAGAGACTCATAATGTAGTGGCAGAAATCGTGAAAGACTTCGGTCGTATCGATATTCTGGTTAACAATGCCGGTATCACGAAAGACGGCCTGATGATGCGTATGAGCGAAGGCCAGTGGGATGCTGTCCTGAATGTGAACCTGAAATCGGCTTTCAACTTTATCCATGCTTGTACTCCGGTCATGATGAAACAGCGTGCAGGTAACATTATCAATATGTCTTCTGTCGTAGGTGTTCACGGGAATGCCGGTCAGAGCAACTATTCGGCTTCAAAAGCCGGTATGATCGGTTTGGCTAAATCGGTGGCTCAGGAACTGGGTTCACGTGGTATCCGTGCCAATGCAATCGCTCCTGGTTTTATCATTACCGATATGACTGCGAAATTGCCGGAAGAAGTAAGAGAAGAATGGAACAAGAAGATTCCTTTGCGCCGCGGCGGTACTACTGAAGATGTGGCAAATGTAGCTACATTCCTGGCATCAGATTTGTCTGCTTATGTATCCGGACAGGTGATTCAGGTAGACGGCGGTATGAATATGTAATATGGAAGTTATCTACGAAGACAATCATATCATCGCGGTAAACAAAACATGCCGCGAGATTGTACAAGGAGATAAAACCGGTGATACTCCTCTTTCGGAAATGCTCAAGGCGTGGCTGAAAGAGAAGTATTGCAAGCCGGGAAATGTGTATGTCGGTGTTACCCACCGGCTGGACCGTCCGGTGAGCGGTGTAGTCCTGTTTGCCAAGACCAGTAAAGCTTTGCCCCGCCTGAACGAGATGTTCCGGGTAGGAGAGGTGAAGAAAACCTATTGGGCTATTGTCAAGAACTGTCCGCCGGCTGAAGAAGGCGAACTGGTGAACTGGCTGGTCCGTAACGAGAAACAAAACAAGAGTTACGCTTATGATACCGAACGTCCGGATTCAAAGAAAGCGATTCTTCATTATAAGGTGGTTGCGCATTCGGATAATTATTTCTTATTGGAAATAGACCTGAAAACCGGCCGGCATCACCAGATACGCTGTCAGTTGGCAAAGATGGGGTGTCCGATTAAAGGAGACCTGAAATATGGTGCCGAGCGTTCGAATAAAGATGGCGGTATCAGTCTCCATTCCCGGAGTGCCGAGTTTATCCATCCGGTATCCAAAGAATTGATAAAGATTGTAGCCCCTGTCCCTGACGATAATTTATGGAAAGGTATTTCAGAGGGCCTCTAACTGGGCCCTCGATTTACTTTGTGTTACGATATAAACGCCGGTAAATACCAATGCTACGGCAATCCCTTTCATCACTCCAAAAGTATCCATCCCCCAAAGTACGGCAATCAGTGACGCAACGATTGGTTGTACATAATTATACATACAAGCTACTGTCGGGCGCAACAGGTTTTGTCCGATGGGAATGAACAGGTAAGGCAGGAAAGTGCCTCCCAGTACGACATAAATGATACCCATATACAATTCTGAAGGAAGATTCAGGAAATCGATACCTGCAATATGGTTGTAGGAGAACGGTATCGTGCAGATGGAAGCGTACGTGAACATCCATTTCATCAATGTGATAGGAGAATATTTGCCTATCAATCCCTTGAACAACACAAAATAAAAAGAGAAACTGAACTGTGCCAGCAGGCAGAGCAGGTCACCCCATATATTGCTGCTTTTACCGCTACCGGCCGCTGCGCTTTGACTGCTCAGAATCAGCAACAAGGCTCCGGCTGCCCCGACAAAGATACCGATTACCTTTTTTCCGGTGACAGGCTCTTTCAGGTAGAATGCCGCAATAATCATAGTAATGATAGGCGTTGTTGTCGTGACTATGGAGGCATTGATAGGCGAGGTCAGGGAAACGCCGAAGATGAATGACCCCTGGTTCAGTACGATTCCCTGTAACGCGGCGAAGAATAGTTTCGCAAGGTCCTGATGGTTGACATGTTCTTTTTTGGTGAAGAATGACGCCAGCCAGAAAACGACAGCCGCTCCCACCATGCGGAAAGTCGTGAGCGACAACGCACTGACCGGACCAGCCATTAATACGGCTTTTGAAACGGGAGACATCAGCCCCCATAATATATTTGCCCCCAGCATAGCCAGGTGGCCTTTATAAGCATTTGATTTCATTTTGCCTTTATTGAATCGGTACAAAGGTAAATAAAAAAGTGCATGAAAAGATATATCCTTCCATGCACTTCCTATATGTCGTTGCTTGTTTATGCAA
This sequence comes from Parabacteroides caeci, assembly GCF_023656795.1. Classification (NCBI taxonomy): domain Bacteria; kingdom Pseudomonadati; phylum Bacteroidota; class Bacteroidia; order Bacteroidales; family Tannerellaceae; genus Parabacteroides; species Parabacteroides caeci. Next base: position 10,549 of record NZ_JAMOKT010000086.1, on the reverse strand, counting down.
TCGTAATTTCCGGGTCCAGGTAAACGTCCTGAATGGTGTGAAGCAGTTCGACGCCATCTTTCATGGAACGCTGGAATGCTTTACGTCCGCTGATCAGGCCCATACCGCCGGCACGTTTGTTGATGACAGCAGTGATGACGGCTTCTTTCAGGTCGGAGGCACCGTGTGATTCTCCTCCGGAGTTTATTAGGCCGACACGGCCCATATAACCGTTGGCTACCTGGTAACGGCAAAGGTCGATCGGGTGCTCGGTCGTCAGTTCGGTGTACATCTTTTTATCTACTTTGCCGAAGTTGATGGCTGTGAAGCCACCGTTGTTGGACGGCAGTTTTTGTTTAACGATATCTGCTTTGATTGTTACACCCAGATGGTTGGCCTGACCGGTCAGGTCGGCTGCCGCATGATAGTCTACGCCATCTTTCTTGAAATCATTGTTCCTCAGATAGCACCAAAGGACAGTTGCCATCCCTAGTTCGTGTGCATACTCGAATGCATCCGCAATCTCGACCAGTTGCTCACGGCTTTCCGCAGAACCGAAATAGATGGTGGCACCGACTGCTGCGGCTCCCATGTTCCAGGCTTCCTTGACTGTACCAAACATCACCTGATTGTAGCTGTTCGGATAAGTAAGCAATTCATTGTGATTGAGTTTTACGAGGAACGGTATTTTATGTGCATATTTGCGTGCTACAACTCCCAGGTTTCCGAATGTGGAAGCGACAGCGTTGCAACCGCCTTCGATTGCCAGCTTCACGATGTTTTCCGGATCGAAATAAATGGGATTCGGGGCGAATGATGCTCCGGCCGTATGTTCTATGTCCTGGTCGACCGGGAGAATAGACAGATAACCGGTGTTAGCCAGCCGTCCGCTTCCCAACATTCGTTGTAAATTATTTAATGTCTGAATATTTCTGTCCGTATTAATCCAGATATCATCGACTGTTGAAGGAGATGGTATGTGAATCAGTGATTTGTCAATCGTTTTACAGGTGTGACCCAGTAAATATTCTGCTTTGTCGCCTAAGAGGCTTGTAATCTTTAATGTATCCATACTATATGTAAGTTTTATAATCTAACACTTGCCGCTTTGAATAAGTTCCATAGTTTTTATCAATTAACAGATAGAATATTTCTATCGGCTTATCTCTTGCTCTTTAGATTTGTTTGGTTAATTTTGTCACAGCGAATAACAAAAGATTATATACTAATAGTTATACAACCAATAAAATTTTACGAAGATGAAAAAGAAATGGATCTGCACAGTATGTGGTTATGTTCATGAAGGTGACGAAGCTCCTGAATTTTGTCCGCAATGTAAACAACCGAAAAGCAAGTTCAAAGAACTGGTAGAAACAACAGGCGCTCTGCAGTTTGTAGACGAACACGTATTAGGTGTTGCAAAAGGTGTTGACCCTGTTATTCTTGAGGGGTTGAACGCTCACTTTATGGGTGAATGTACTGAGGTAGGTATGTATCTGGCAATGAGTCGCCAGGCAGACCGCGAAGGTTATCCTGAAGTAGCAGAAGCATTCAAACGTTATGCATGGGAAGAAGCAGAACATGCAGCTAAGTTTGCAGAGTTGTTGGGTGATGTTGTTTGGGACACAAAGACTAACCTGAAAAAACGTATGGAAGCAGAAGCCGGTGCCTGCGAAGATAAAAAACGTATCGCAACATTGGCAAAACAGCAGAATCTGGATGCTATCCACGATACAGTACACGAAATGTGTAAAGACGAAGCCCGCCATGGTAAAGGTTTCGAAGGATTATATAACCGTTATTTCAAATAATAACGTTCAATTCGTTAACACGATAGGATTGGGAGTGCCGGGAGGTTACTCCCTTTTTTTAGCACTATAGTGCTGTGTTGTATGATACTATAATGCTATGGGTATTAGCATTATAGTGTTGCTTGGACTGACATAGTAGTGCTGTGTGCAGAAAAAAAAGACCTTTGGAGGATAACGGTATAAAATTTTTTATACATTTGTCGCGTCAACGACCAGGAAAGCTGCCAGAGTGGTCGAATGGGCCGCACTCGAAATGCGGTGAACGGGTAACTGTTCCGGGGGTTCGAATCCCTCGCTTTCCGCTGAAAAGAGAAACAGTTGTCGGTTATAAACTGGCAACTGTTTCTTTTTTTCAAATATATAAAGATTATCGGATTGATATTAGCTTCATGGTCCAATCAGCTAAATATAATGGTATATTAATCAGATTATCATCTACTTTCAGATTGTTCAGTGAATATCGGATTTTATATGTCGGATGATAATTCATATCATATACGGATAGGCTTTTTCCTCCTAAACGAGTGTCTGATTTCACTTCAATGGGAATAATCTCTATACCTGATTGGATAACAAAATCAACCTCTGCTTTTCCTAATGATGTCCAATACCGGGGAAGGATTTCAAGTTGGCATACCAATGATTGTAGGACATAGTTTTCTGCCAATGCTCCTTTAAATTCAGTGTATGCCGTATTGCCAGCTAAGATAGCTTCAGGAGGAAGTCCTGCCAATTCGCGTAGTAAACCGATATCGGAAAGGTAGATTTTGAAGGCTGAAAGGTCATCGTAGCTTTTTAATGGCAGATAGGGTTTGGAGCTGCAAAAGATTCTGTAGATTAGTCCTGCATTTTCTAACCAAAGTAGGGCATCTTCATAGTCTCGTGCCCTGGCTCCCGGTTTTACCATTTTGTAAATAAATTTACGATTTTCTTTTGCTAGTTGACTGGGTATGGAATTCCATATACTTATGATACGAGGAATATCTTTATTCTCAGCATGTTTAGAGAAATCAAATGTGTAGGCATCTAAAATAAATCTCTGTACACGTTTTACTTCGTCCATGCCTTTATTTTCCATAAAGGCTTTTACGGCTGCAGGCATTCCACCTATGACAAGATATTGGCGGTAGAATTCAGTTAGTTTATCTGAAACAATTTGGGGAAGAGGCTCCACAACAGATAACTCTTCAATATATTGATATATTTTTCCATCGCTTACTTTTAAAAATTCTTTAAATGTTAAAGGGTATAGGTTCATGAATTCTACTTTCCCGACAGGGAATGAATCTCCTTTCGATAAGGTTACTCCCAATAATGAACCGGCAGCCACTACAGCATATTCAGGAGCATCCTCACAGAAGTATTTTAAGGAATTCAGTGCTTTGTTGCATTCTTGAATTTCATCAAAGATTATTAGTGTTTTATGAGGCAAAATAGGACTGTCAGTATGCAATTTTAACTGTGAAATTATTCGTTCGGGGGCTTTTGTGTTTTCGAAGATTTCATTTAAAGATTCATCCTTATCGAAATTGAAGCTGGCTACATATTCGAATTCTGTATGACCAAAATGCTCTAATATCCATGTTTTTCCAGTTTGTCTGGCCCCCTTTAAAATTAGAGGCTTTCTATCCGGTCTACTTTTCCAATCTTTTAAATCTTCAATGATGCTACGATATAATTCCATGATAAAATCAATTTTATGTTCCTGAAAATGGCAAAAATGCACAAAAGACGTTCCTGTTTTTGGCAAATGTACTAAATAATAGGGAATAATATTGTTGTAAGTTGCTGTTTTTTCGAGGATATTTTGTTAATATAAAAACGGACAGGCATCCATAGATAAAGCGATGCTTGTCCGTTTTTGTTTCGATGCCTACCCATTTCAGGCAGGTTGTCGTCCTATTTTTTCAAACTTTCCAGTAATGCATCTACAGCTCCGGGGATTGTTGTTTCGCTTTTCAGCAATTGGATAAATTTGCTGCCGATGATGGCGCCTGAGGAATTGGAGGAGGCGGCATCGAAGGTGGCTTTGTTGGAGATTCCGAAACCTACCAGACGAGGATTTTGCAGGTTCATTCCGTTGATACGGCGGAAATAGGCCTGTTTCTGATCGTCGAAACTCTGCTGTGCACCTGTTGTTGCGGCACTCGATACCATATAGATGAAGCCGGAAGTGTGTTCGTCAATCAGGCGGATACGGTCTTCGGAAGTTTCAGGGGTGATGAGCATAATCATTTTCAGGTCGTAGCGGTCGGCTATCTCTTTGTAGTCGGACATGTAGTCGGCGAAAGGGAGGTCGGGGATAATCATGCCGTCGATACCTACTTCCACACATTTTTTACAGAAGTCTTCGAAGCCGAACTGCATAATCGGATTGAGGTAGCCCATCAGGACTAAAGGCATCTGTACCTCTTTTCGTATGTCTTTCAACTGTTCGAACAGGAGGTGGAGCGACATGCCGTTTCGCAATGCCTGTGTAGCGGCTTCCTGGATGACGGGACCGTCTGCCATCGGATCGGAGAAAGGGATGCCTACTTCGACCATGTTAATACCTCTTGCTTCCAGTTCTTTCAGAACGGTTACCGTATCATTTAGCTGTGGATAACCCGCTGTAAAGTAAACGGACAGGATGCCGTTCTTTTTTGTTTCGAATAAGTTTGTAATACGATTCATATGTCAGTCTTTTTATTTTTAATCTTGTCAATAAATGTTTTCAGTTTCTCTGCGTCTTTTATGCCCGGACTGGTTTCGAAGCCACTGTTGAGATCGATACCGGCCAGTTTCGGGTGGCTGAAGTTCCGGAGGGCTTCTGCGCTGTCGGGGTTGATACCACCGCTGAGCAGGAAAGGCGTTTGCCCTTTGTAGGCGGAGAGTACCGACCAGTCGAACTGTTTGCCTGAACCGCCATAGCTGTTGCATTTGGTGTCGAAAAGAAAATAATCGGCACGGCCTTCGTAATCGGCGACCGGTTTTAAATCTTCTTCGGTGGCGATGGAGAATGCCTTTATGATTGCATATCCTCGTTTATGGAGGGTATAGCAGATGTCCGGCGATTCGTTTCCATGCAATTGCAGGTAATCGAGCCGGTAATGGGCGGCTGTTTCCATCATTTCTTCCGGCGTGGCGTTGACGAAGACGCCGACTCTCTTTAGTTGACAGTTGACGGTTGACAGTTGAGAGATGAAAGATGATAATTGCTGTCCACTGTCATCAGTCCCCAATCTCCTGGGTGATTGGGTGTAAAAGATGAATCCCATCCAGTCGATTCCCGTCTCTGCTACCTGCCGGATATTTTCCGGTTCTCGCATGCCGCAAACCTTGATTAGCATGGCAGACCTCCTATGAAAGCGGATAAGGTAGCGCCCGGCTCTTCTGTTTTCATAAATGTCTCACCAATCAGGAAACCGCGGAAGCCAGCCTCACGAAGGCGGCTTACTGTGGCTGTATCTGATATTCCGCTTTCCGAAACCAGTAGGGGAGCCAGGTCTTTTTCTTTGCTGACTTCCTGCATGATCTCTGCCAGACGGAACGAATTTTCCACGTCGGTATGGAATGTCCCGAGGTTGCGGTTGTTAACACCGAGCATGTCGATATGCGGGTTGAGATGCCCCAATTCTGATTCGCTGTGGATTTCCAGCAATGTTTCCAGTTGGAGGGTATGTGCCAGCTCTGCCAGTGACAGGCATTGGTCGGGGGTGAGGCAGGCGGCGATTAGCAGAATCGCGTCGGCTCCCATGACCCGGGCCTGGTACACCTGGTATTCGTCGATGATAAAATCTTTCCGTAACAGGGGAATCTCAGCCAGCTTGCGTGCCTGGCAGAGGTCACCCAACGAACCGCCGAAAAACTGCGGGTCGGTCAGGACCGAGCAGGCAGAAGCTCCGGCTTGCTGATAGGCCGGGATGATGTTCGGGATGGCGGCATCCGGATGCAACCAGCCTTTCGATGGGCTTTTACGTTTAAACTCGGCGATGATGCCCGAAGAAGATGCAGCCAGCGAGGCACGCATCGAATAGGTGGTACGTTCCAGCCGTTCGCCACCCAATGCCAGTAGCGTACGGAGTTGTACGGCTTGTTTCTGCCGGTCTACTTCGATGCGTTTGTTGGCTATAATGTCTTGCAATATATCTTTCATAAATCAATTATTCAGTGAAATAAACTTTTTCAGTGTGGCCAGTGCACTGCCGCTTTCCAGTGATTCGCGGGCTTCGGCGATACAGGTTTCTATCTTCTTTTCCGGGCAGATGACCTGGATAGCAAAGGCAGAGTTGGCAATTACGCAGTTCTTTTGTGCCAGGGTTGCCGTATTGGTCATTACGTTATTGAAGATGCGGGCGGCATCTTCGACAGTCTGGCCGCCGTCGAGGTCATCCTCTGTGCAACGGGCAAAACCAAGCATTTCCGGGGTATATAGTTTCTCTTTCTCCGGCATTGCTACTTTGAAGTCGGAGGTCAGTGATATTTCATCGTACCCGTCCAGGCTGTGGACAACGGCAAAACGCGTCCCGCTTTCCTGGTATGTGTAGCTGTATAACCGCAGCAAAGGTAAATTATATACGCCCAATAACTGGTAAGCCGGCATAACGGGATTCACCAGCGGGCCGAGCATATTGAAGAAACTGCGTACTCCCAGGCTTTTACGTACCGGGGCTACCGCTTTTAAGGCCGGATTGAATAAAGGGGCATGCAGGTATGCGATATGGCAGGTGTCCATGTTTTGGCGTAGTTTGTCGATATCGTTGGTAAACTTGACGCCATGTTGTTCCATCACATTACTGGCACCGCTGACGGAGGTTGCGCCGTAGTTACCGTGTTTCACCACATTGTAACCGGCTCCGGCAACGACAAAACAGGAAGCAGTACTGATATTGAATGTGTTTTTGCCGTCGCCCCCTGTGCCGACGATGTCGATTGGCTTGTAATCCGACAGGTCGACCGGTACGCGCATTTCGAGCAGGGCTTCGCGGAAACCGGATAACTCTTCTACGGAAATGTTACGCATCAGATAGACGGTGATGAGGCTGGCTATCTGGGAATCATTGTATTGGCCGGCAGCCATATTCTGAAGTATCTGGCGGGCTTCATCCCGGCCGAGGTACTGGTGTTCGAATAATCTGTATAATATATCTTTCATAACTCTTCTTTCGTAAATGATTTCTTTTTAACTGCCACTAGTCATCTTTTCAGCCAGTTTTCAATAATAATCTTGCCTTTCGGGGTCAGGACCGATTCCGGATGGAATTGGATACCCCGGACATCGTACGTACGGTGACGTAATGCCATGATTTGTTTTTCTTCCATATCTTCCGCTGTTATTTCCAGGCAATCGGGAAAGTTTTCGCGGGAGACTACCCAGGAGTGGTAACGCCCGGCACGGAATCCGGCTTCGAGTCCGGCAAATAACGGTTCTTTAGCTGTCACCCGGATATCGGAACAAACGCCGTGATGAACGTCCGTCAGGTTAATCAGGGTTGCTCCGAAGGCTTCTCCAATCGCTTGCTCGCCGAGGCATACTCCCAGAATACTTTTTGTCGGAGCATATTGGCGGATTAAAGGAAGCAGGATGCCTGCTTCTTCCGGAATACCGGGACCCGGCGAAAGAAGGATTTTATCAAAGCGGTCTACTTCTTCCAAGGATATTTTGTCATTGCGGTGAACTTCCACCTCCGCACCCAGTTCCTTCAAAATATGTAATAAATTATAGGTGAAGGAATCATAATTGTCGAATAATAATATCTTGCTCATAATTTTCAATTTTTAATTCTTCAACTTCTCTGCCAGGTCGATTGCCTTTTTCAAGGCTCCCAGTTTGTTGTTTACTTCCTGAAGTTCGCGTTCGTCGTTGCTCTTCGCTACGATACCGGCACCGGCCTGGTAATACAGTACGTTGCCGCGGCTGACGAAGGTACGGATAGTGATAGCCTGGTTCAGGTCACCGTCCAGGCCGATAAATCCGATGCAGCCGCCATAGGCTCCGCGGTTATGTTTTTCGAGGTCGGTGATAAGCTGCATGGCACGTACTTTCGGGGCGCCGCTGAGGGTCCCTGCCGGGAAGGTGTCGATGTATGTTTTTACCGGGTTGCTGTCGTTGTTCACTTCGCCGCTTACACGGGAAACCAGGTGGATGACGTGGCTGTAATATTGTACCTCCTTGTAGAAATCGACCTGTACGTTGTGTGCGTTGCGGCTTAGGTCGTTGCGGGCAAGGTCTACCAGCATGACATGTTCGGCATTCTCTTTCGGGTCGGCGAGCAGGGCTTCTGTACGTTGTTTGTCGAGAGCCACGTTGCCTGTGCGGAAAGCGGTTCCGGCAATCGGGTCGATGCTTGCATGGCCTTCCGTCACTTTGCAGTGCGTTTCGGGAGAAGAACCGAAGATGCGGAAGCCGCCGAAGTCAAAATAGAAAAGGTAAGGGGAAGGATTGACACTTCTCAGGGCACGGTAGACTTTAAAGTCGTCGCCTTTGAACGGTTGTTCGAAACGGCGGCTTAAAACGATTTGGAAAACATCACCGCGCAGGCAGTGTTTGATACCTTCGCGAACCATGGCCTTGTATTCTTCGCCGGTGATAGGAGAAGTCTCCGGCCCGGTAGTCTGGAAGTTATAGGAAGCATAGTTGCGGTTTTCAATCAGTGTTTCGATCTCTTGCAAGTTGCTTTTTTCACCGTCCTGCAATAATTCGACCAATGTCAGTTCATTTTTGAAATGGTTGAAGACGAGGATATACTTATATAATATGTATAGCATGTCGGGAGCATCGTTCTCTTCGTGGTGGGCTTCCATGACCGGAATGTTTTCGAAGTAACGGACAGCATCGAAGGCCGTGTATCCGAACAGGCCGCAGATTTTCTTGTCTGCCCCTTCGATGCTGTAACGGCTCAGAAACGCGTTCATGGCATCTGCTACGTTATAGCTTTCGCTGAGGGGAGTCACTTCGCGGTTGCTGTCGGGAAAGGTTGCCGTACATTCGCCGTTGTTGATGCCGATACTTGCCAGCGGGCAGAGGGCGATGAAGGAAAGGCTGTTTTCGTTTCCGTGGAAGTCCGAACTTTCCAGCAGGGCTGATTCCGGATAGATATCCCGTACTTTCAGGTAGATGCTGACGGGCGTGTGAAGGTCGCCCAGGACCTGTTTGCTTATCGTTTTGAAATGATAGTTTTTCATCGGTTACTTTCTGTTTTTGTATTCAATATACGTATCCATATCTTTATCTCCGCGTCCCGAAACGGTCAGTACGACTACGTCTTCCGGCTTGAAATCCACTTTGCTGAGTGCTCCCAGCGCATGGGCGCTTTCCAGTGCCGGGATGATTCCTTCCAGGCGGGTCAGTTCGAAAGCGGCTTCCAGTGCTTCGTCGTCATCGACAGCCAGGATAGAGGCGCGGTGGCTGACGGACAGATTGGCGTGAATCGGACCGATTCCCGGATAGTCCAGTCCGGCAGAGATAGAGTAGGGCTCTTCGATTTGTCCGTCTTCGCTCTGCATGACCAGGGTACGGGCTCCGTGTATGATTCCTTTCTTTCCCAGCTGGATGGTGGCGGCGCTCATACCTGAACAGATTCCTTTTCCTCCGGCTTCTGCCAGTACGAGTTTCACCCGGTGGTCGTCGATAAAGTGATAGATTGTACCGGCGGCATTGCTTCCGCCTCCCACGCAGGCAATCAGGTAATCCGGATGATCGCGCCCTTCTTTTTCCTGTAATTGTTTCTTTATCTCTTCACTGATAACGGATTGCAGGCGTGCTACCATGTCGGGATAAGGGTGAGGGCCGACTGTGGAACCGATGATGTAATACGTATCGGAAGGGTGACAACACCAGTCACGGATTGCTTCGTTTGTCGCATCTTTCAGGGTCATGTTGCCGGAAGTAACAGGGACGACGGTCGCGCCGAGCATCTCCATCTTCTGCACGTTGGCATGCTGGCGTTCCACGTCCGTCTTGCCCATGTAAACGATGCATTCCATGTTCGTCAAGGCGCAAACGGTAGCTGTGGCAACACCGTGCTGTCCGGCACCTGTTTCGGCGATGATGCGGGTTTTACCCATGCGGCGTGCCAGCAGAATCTGTCCGATTGTGTTATTGATTTTGTGGGCTCCCGTATGGTTGAGGTCTTCCCGTTTGAGATAAATCTTGCAACCATACTTTTCGCTTAATCGTTTTGCTAGGTAAAGGGGAGAGGGACGGCCTACATAGTCGCGCAGCAACTGGTTGAATTCCTGCTTGAAACTTTCACTTTCCAGTACTTCCAGATAGATGTTCTGTAAGTCTTCCACACACTGGTGAAGGATTTCGGGGATATAAGCACCGCCGAACTCACCATAATAACCGTTTTTGTCAACTTGATACGTTTTCATCTTTTTGCTATATTATTTTAGTTGTATTCCGTTTGTTTGAAAAAGAAAAAAGGCCCGTCGCAAGTGCGACAGACCTTTCTATGATATCTTGACTAGTATATACACAGGACTGCGTTCCTTACGACCGTTGTAGGAGTAAAGAGCGCCACCACCAAAATGTATTTACTATAAATGTTCTCATGACTGTTTTTGTTATTACGGCAGCAAATATAGATATTCTCTGACAAACTGCAAATGATTTGCTAGTTTTTTTTGAAAAATATTCGTTGTATCACTAATCATAATAGTCCGTTAAAAATTCAACATATCGGCTAAGCGGCTTCTGCCACTATGCCAAAGAGTTCTTTGATAAGTTTAGTATTAAAAGTTCTGTTCGGTTTCAGACCGGACTTGCTAAAAATTCT
>NZ_JAMOKT010000085.1:0-24318 GCF_023656795.1 Parabacteroides caeci | reverse complement strand
AGAGTTAACCTGTTTCATAAATAAGCAAGAAATAAGTCAACCGTTATTATTATTAAGTTTAAACCGAGTCAACCTTTTATATATATAAGACTGAAAGTAGTCAACTAAAAACGTTAACATACATTTTTATCCTTTATATCTTATTCTGAAAAGTGTTTCATAGTAATGAAACAAATGTTTCTATAGGGTGAAACAACTGTTTCATTACTATGGAACAAACAACTTCTTTAGGAGACAAAAGACAGATTGTATCAGAACAACGGATTGTCTACTTTCTCTTTCAGTAAAGCCAAGTCGATCACCTGACGGATATCTTCCACATAATGGAAAGTCAATCCTTTCACATAATCAGCTTTGATCTCTTCTATATCTTTCTGGTTTTCCTTACACAGGATCAATTCCTTGATACCTGCCCGTTTAGCTGCCAGAATCTTTTCCTTGATACCTCCTACCGGAAGCACTTTTCCGCGCAATGTTATTTCGCCGGTCATCGCCAGATTCTTTCTCACCTTACGCTGGGTGAAAGCAGAGACAAGCGAAGTGACCATAGTCACACCGGCGCTGGGCCCGTCTTTCGGTATAGCTCCTTCGGGGACATGGATATGTACATTCCAGTTTTCAAACAACTCTTCATTGATACCAAACAAAGAGGCATGCGCATGAATATACTCGAGTGCCAACATGGCAGATTCCTTCATCACATCTCCCAGATTTCCTGTCAAAGTTAACTTCGAACCTTTGCCACGGCTCAGGCTGGACTCAACGAAAAGAATCTCTCCGCCTACCGCTGTCCACGCCAACCCGGTAACAACACCGGCATAATCATTTCCCTGATATTTATCACGGCTGTATTCAACCGCTCCCAGATACTCGTGAAGATCCTCCGGTTTGATCTGTGCCGGGATTGCTTCGTCGGAAGCAACTTTACGTGCCAGCTTACGCATGATCTTGGCAATCTTCTTGTCCAGCTCACGCACACCGCTTTCACGGGTATATGATTCGATAATTATCTGCAATGTCTTTTTGGGAAGTTTTACCTTGCCTTTGCTGAGACCATGTGCCTCCAGTTGCTTCGGCACCAGATGACGGGCGGCAATCTCCACTTTTTCTTCCAGAATATATCCACTCACTTCGATCAGTTCCATACGGTCCAGCAAAGGCTGTGAGATCGTATTCAGATTGTTTGCCGTAGCGATAAACATAACTTTGCTCAGGTCATAGTCGATATCCAGATAGTTGTCGTGGAAAGTCGAGTTCTGTTCCGGATCCAGTACTTCCAACAGTGCGGAAGCCGGATCACCCTTGAAGTCATTCGTTACTTTATCTATCTCATCCAGGATAAATACAGGGTTTGAACTTCCGGCCTTCTGGATATTCTGGATAATACGGCCGCTCATTGCACCGATATATGTCCGGCGATGGCCACGAATCTCCGCTTCATCATGCAATCCGCCTAACGAGATACGCACATACTTGCGGTGCAGCGCTTCAGCGATAGATTTACCCAATGAAGTTTTACCCACTCCCGGAGGTCCGTACAGGCAGATGATAGGCGACTTCATATCACCTTTTAGCTTCAATACAGCCAAATGTTCAATGATACGTTCCTTCACCTTTTCCAGCCCGTAATGGTCGCGGTCAAGCACTTTCTGGGCATGTGTCAGATTGAAATTATCTTTGCTGTATTCATTCCAGGGCAGGTTAATAATAGTCTGCACATATTGAGTCTGGATAGAGAAATCGGGCGATTGCGGATGCAGACGCTCCAGCTTACGAACTTCTTTCTCAAATATCTCAGCAACAGAAGCCGGCCATTTCTTCTTAAAGGCCCTATCCCGTAACTCCCGTATTTCAAGTTCATTTATATTTCCACCCAGCTCTTCCTGAATAGTCTTGATCTGCTGTTGCAGAAAATATTCCCTTTGTTGCTGATTGATATCCTCATGTGTCTTCATCTGGATAGAGGCTTTCAATTCTACCAGCTGATATTCACGGTTCAGGATAAACAGCAAGCGGTATGCGCGGTCCTTCATGGCACCGATCAGCAGCAGTTCCTGTTTCTCTTCTGCTCCGCTGGGGATATTGCTACAGGAGAAATTGACCAGATAAAGAACATTCTTATTATTCTTTATGGAAAATATCAGATCGCGGGGCGGTTCGCTCAACGAACCCAGCATTTTAATTGTCAGATCCTTGATCGTTGAGATAAGCGCTTCAAACTCACGGTCGGTCTTATCCGGCATCTTATCTTCCAGCAGGGATATCTTTCCTTTCAGATAGGGTTCCGTTTCTTCCAGGGCATCCAGGGAAAAACGCTTCTTACCTTGCAGAATCACCGTTGTCGTACCGTCCGGCATTTCCAACACACGCACAATATCAGCGATCACACCGGTAGTATACAGGTCATCAAAACCCGGATCCTCCGTATTCATCTCTTTCTGGCAGACAACGCCTATCAGTGTTTTCTTCTGGACTGCTTCTTTTATCAGACGCATAGACTTAGGCCGGCCGACAATGACCGGCATGGCAACACCCGGAAAAAGAACCATATTCCTCAATGGAAGAATAGGAACGACTTTTCCTACTTTATCTATACCTTCTGTAAAATCCTCATCCACATCACACTCTGTCAGGATGGGCATTACAATCCCAATATTATCATCCAAATCGTCATACGACTCATCGGCAAACCTCTTCATTCTTTCTTTCATCATATTTCTTCCCTATCAATTGTGTAGATTGATACAATAAACGTGCCAAAGTTACAGCTTTTCAGGCAATTCTAGCTACTTTTGCACCTTACATTATAAAAATATGTATGGCAAATCCTTATTTTCAATTCAAAAAGTTCACCATCCGGCATGACAAATGCGCGATGAAGGTCGGAACAGACGCTGTATTGCTGGGAGCATGGGCGGATACGGCCTCATGCAAAAACATATTAGATATAGGAACCGGGACCGGCATCATCGCTTTGATGCTCGCCCAACGGAGCTGTGCGGACATCGATGCGATCGACATTGACAAGGATGCCTGTATCCAGGCGGAAGAAAATGTAGCAGCTTCACCTTTTGCCGGCAGAATAAAGGTCATCCCTGCTTCCTGTGCGGATTTCGCCCGCTCAACGACACTGAAAAAATATGACCTGATCGTTTCCAATCCGCCTTACTTTATCAATTCACTGAAATGTCCGGATAATAAACGTTCGGTTGCACGCCATACGGACAGCCTGCCTCTATCCGAACTGGTCGAAAACGCACGGGCATTACTCTCTTCGGCCGGACGTATAGCATTGGTATTACCTTATGAGCAACTGGAGGAAGTCAGGGAGACCGCTCAAAAGAATTCCCTGTATATTTGCCGGCAAACGGACGTGATCCCCATTCCGGGAGCACAACCCAAACGGTTACTGGTCGAATTGTCTCCTGCAAGTACAGACACAAAAAACCGGAATACACTGACCATCGAGGAAGCCCGGCATCAGTATACCCCGGAGTATATTGCTCTGACCAAAGATTTTTACCTGAAAATGTAAGGTAATTTCTTATCGAAGAAGCGGGTTACTTCACCGAACAAATTATGGACTTCCTCGGTAAAGGAAACGACTTCCGGCGTAACCACATGCAATGATTGCGGCATGATCGAAATATCGATCCGGCTGTCGGCCATAACCGGCTCACCGTCCAGATGCATAACACCCGGATTCTGGCGAATGATCGTAACCTGCTGCGCCTTCATCGTTTTGATCTTACTGTTCCGGTCTATCTGCTTCGTAAATAACTGGATTGCCAGCGGCGCTATGTCCAGTGGCGTAAAAGGAGACAGAATAGTCAGGTCCATCCGTCCGTCCTGTATATTGGCATGCGGAGCTATGAAAGCGTTATTCCCGTACTGGGAAGCATTGGCACATGCCACCAGGAAGGCTTTTTCCTTGATCGTCTGGTTGTCCACCAACAGTTCATACGGCTCCGGTTTATAACTCAGATACTCTGCTACCGTATTTTTTATATAGGTAAGAGAACCGCGCCTTTTTTCCTCGGCAAACTTCTGGCTTACTGCCGCATCGAACCCCACCCCGCAGGTGCAAAAGAAAACACGGTCGTTAGCTTTGCAGCAGTCGATTGTTGAAACATGCCCCTTTATGATCAGGTCCAACGCCCGTTTAGCATCCATCGGTATATGAAGCTCGCGGGCCAGTCCGTTGCCAGACCCCTTCGGGACAATCCCCAAAACGGCATCCGAATGAACCATAGCACGGGCTATTTCATTCACCGTACCGTCACCACCAACTGCTATAATGCAATTAGCCCCCTCATCGATCGCTTTCCGGGTCAACTCGCTGGCATGTCCCGGATATTCCGTAAAAGAAATTTCCAACGGACATCCTCCTTTCTCGCACATCCGCTCGATCATCTTAGGGATCTTTCTCTTCGATCCCACCCCGGAAATAGGATTTATTATAGCCTGTACCTTTATTTTTTTCCCGTCCATCCTAACTGTTTATAAAGATTGAAGCGACAAAAATAATGCTTTTATAAAACTTTTAAAGCATTAAGGCTACTATAAGTTATTTTTTTACTACTTTTGCGGCTGGATTTGCCGAAACATAGGTGAATATGTACACGACAAACCCTTAATTCTATATATGGAATTTTAATAAGCGAGAAAATCATTCTCTTCAATAATAATATGAAACTTTTACAAGAGAAACTAGCAAAGTACGATGCTCCTCAAAAAGCTATGGCAGCAGGGATCTATCCTTACTTCAGAATGATCGAAAGTGATCAGGATACTGAAGTGATGATCAGCGGTAAAAAAGTCCTGATGTTTGGCTCAAATGCTTATTTAGGATTGACTAATCACCCTAAAGTAAAAGAGGCAGCAATTGAAGCGATCAAAAAGTACGGTACGGGATGTGCCGGTTCACGTTTCCTGAATGGTACGCTTGACATCCATGTCCAATTGGAGAAGCGTCTGGCCGAGTTCGTAGGAAAAGAAGACGCAATCGTGTATTCAACAGGTTTCCAGGTGAATCTGGGAGTAGTATCCTGCCTGACAGGGCGTGAAGATTATATCTTATGGGACGAACTGGACCATGCCTCCATTATCGAAGGCCATCGCTTGTCTTTTTCAACCAAACTTAAATACAAGCATAACGATATGGATTCGCTGGAGAAACAACTCCAGAAATGCGAACCCGACAAAGTGAAACTGATCGTTATCGACGGTGTATTCAGTATGGAAGGAGACATAGCCAAACTTCCGGAAATCGTTGCCTTGGCAAAGAAATACAATGCCAGCATCATGGTTGACGAAGCACACGGTTTGGGAGTTCTCGGAGATCACGGACGCGGAACCTGTAACCATTTCGGTGTTACTGACGACGTCGACCTGATTATGGGTACTTTCAGTAAATCATTAGCTTCCATCGGTGGGTTTATCGCTTCAGATAAAGACACCATCAACTACCTCCGTCACAATTCACGCTCTTACATTTTCAGTGCAAGCAACACTCCGGCAGCTACCGCAGCAGCTGGTGCGGCACTTGATATTATGCTGAGCGAACCGGAACGTATCGAGCATCTGTGGAAACTGACTCACTATGCCTTGGACGGCTTCCGCAACATGGGTTGCGAAATCGGACATACGGCTACTCCGATCATTCCTTTGTTCATCCGCGACAACGACCTGACATTCCTGATCGTTAAGGAACTGTTCGAAGCAGGCATCTTCGTAAACCCGGTAGTTTCGCCGGCTGTCGCTCCGGAAGATACGCTGATCCGTTTCTCCCTGATGGCAACTCATACGAAAGAGCAGTTGGATTATGCGCTTGAAGCTATTCACAAAGTATTTAAAAGTCACGGCTTAGTAGACTAAACTGTTACTATATTTATAATAAAAGGCTCCCAAACGGTAGAAATACAGGCTTGGGGGCCTTTCACTTTTTTCCTGTTCTTGTTTTTTTACTATCCCTTGCTCATTCTCTGAGAATATTTGACTATTTTTGCGTAATTGTACGTACCATACACATTATAAAACATATATATTACCGGAAAATGGATTTCAAACTAAATAAAGGAAGCTGCTGCATGGGGAAAAAAGGATGCAGCAAAATACAAAATACAAAACTGAATACCTACGATTGGCTCTGCGACGTACCTGATGCGGAAAATGCAACCGATTATGTAGAAGTACAATTCAAAAATACCCGGAAAGGTTATTTCCTGAACAGCTCCAAAATACCTCTCGAAAAAGGAGATATGGTCGCTGTCGAAGCCAGTCCCGGACATGATATAGGAACGGTAACCCTCACCGGAAAACTTGTTCTTCTTCAAATGAAAAAGAACAATATACGTACCGGAGAAGGATACGAACCTAAAAAAGTGTACCGCAAGGCAAAGCCCACCGATATCGAGAAATACGAAGAGGCGAAAGCGAAAGAGCATGCAACCATGATCCGTTCACGCCAGATCGCAGCAGACCTGGGGCTGAACATGAAGATCGGTGACGTAGAATACCAGGGGGATGGCAACAAGGCTATTTTCTACTACATCGCAGACGAACGTGTCGACTTCCGCCAGCTGATCAAAGTCCTGGCCGAAGCATTCCGCGTACGTATCGAGATGAAGCAGATCGGAGCCCGCCAGGAAGCTGGGCGTATCGGAGGTATCGGACCTTGCGGACGCGAACTTTGCTGCTCCAGCTGGATGACCAGCTTCGTTTCGGTGGCTACCGGTGCCGCCCGTTACCAGGATATTTCCATGAACCCGCAGAAACTCGCCGGACAATGTGCAAAACTGAAATGTTGTATCAATTACGAAGTGGACGCTTATGTGGAAGCTCAGAAACGCCTGCCCTCGAGGGAGATTGTACTTGAAACGAAAGATAACAACTACTACCATTTCAAGACAGACATCTTCAAACGCGAGATAACTTATTCTACCGACAAATCATTTGCCGCGAACCTGATAACGATAACAGCCGAACGTGCATTCGACGTGATCAATATGAATAAGAAAGGAAGCAAACCGGTCACACTGGAAGCCGACACCAAACCTCAGCCGCCTAAACGCGATGCTCAGGACATTCTCGGCCAGGACAGCGTTACCCGTTTCGACTCGGTCAAGAAAAAGAAGAAAAAACGTCCGGCAGGAAACAACGGAGGCAATAACGGCAATGGTGGCGGAAACAATGCGAACGCTTCTGCCGGTGGCGAAGGCGGAAACAACAGGCCGGTAAACAACAAACAGGCCGGTAACAGACCCGTTAACAACGACAGGCAGCAGCCGGGCAATAACGACAGACAGCCGGGCAACGATAACAACAACAGGCCTTCCGGCAACAACAACGGTAGCAAAGGTGGTAACGCTAATAATAACGGTAACAACAACCGTAACAACAATAACCGGAATAACAGAAACAGACAAAAACCTAAAGGCAATAATGACAAGCAAGCGAATAATGACAAACCTCAGCAGCAAGCTAAACCGGGCAACAAACCGGAAAATAAGCCCGAAGCTTAAAGGATTCATTGTCGTTCTCTTCATATCCTTATGCTTCTCCTGCGATCAACAGGCCTTGTACGATCAGTACCAGGCCATTGATAATACAATGTGGGGGAAGGATAAGGAATATTATTTCTCTTTTCATATAGACGACATTTCCGTTCCCTACAACCTTACATTCGAGGTTCGTAATAATAATATGTATCCTTACCAGAACCTCTGGCTTTTCTGCAATGAAGAGCAGCCAATCGGTCCTTTGAAACGGGATACGATAGAATGTGTGCTGGCTGATGAGTTCGGAAAATGGCACGGGCATGGCATATCCCTGTTCCAATCCAGCTTTCCGATACGGACCAACTATAAATTCGAACACCCGGGAATGTACACGTTCAGTTTCCGCCAGGGAATGCGCGACAGTACATTGAGAGGAATCCAGGAAATCGGGTTCCGAGTAGAAAAGACTAATTGATCATCGCTCTCTCCGGGAAGCATCCAGGCGCAGGAAGATAAACAACAATATTGTAAATCCCAGCAAAGAAGAGCCTCCATAGCTGAAGAAAGGCAAGGGAATGCCGATTACGGGCGTTATTCCGGTTACCATTCCCACATTTATCGCCAGGTGAAAGAAAAAGATGGAGGCTACGCTATAGCCATACACCCGGGCAAAAGTTGTATTCTGCCGCTCGGAAAGAATGACCAGCCGGATGATAAATATCCCGAACAAGATCAGCACCACAGAGGACCCGACAAAACCGTGCTCCTCTCCTACGGTACAGAAAATAAAGTCCGTTTCCTGTTCCGGCACATATTTCAGTTTTGTTTGCGTCCCGTTTAGGAAACCTTTCCCGGTCAGTCCGCCCGACCCGATAGCGATCTTCGACTGGTTCACGTTGTAACCGGCACCGCTCGGATCATCTTCCAATCCCAACGAAACTTTGATACGGATCTGCTGATGGGGTTCCAGTATCTCATCGAACACATAATCCACCGAATACATGAAGGCCATCGATCCCAAAGCAAAGGCGGCGATCAGTGCATAATGCCAGACCCAGTTACGCATAGAAAGATATACCAGGTAAACGACAGCCAGTCCGACCAACCCCATCGAAACCCAGGCAAAGTTTACGGGAACAAACAAGGACGTAATATAAGCAGCCAAATATACGATAGCCGTTCCTCCAAGCATAACCTGCAATGCCATCCTGTCCCTGCGAACTGTCGCCACAAGAAAAAAGGAGATAACCAGTATCATGGAGGAAACAATCAACTCTCCCATATCCGTCGCACCTACTACTACATCCGAAAATTTCATCGTAGTTACAAAAAACGCCACCGCACAAACACCGGCCAGCAAAATATATCCGGACATCCCCTCCCTGTACAACATCAGAAAAAAAGCAAAATAAACCAAAGCCGAGCCAGTCTCCTTTTGCAGAATAATACAGATCATCGGCAGGAAAATCAACAGAAGCGTTATAGAGAAGTTCTTGACAGTAGTCAGCTGAAATCCATAGGAATTCATAAACTTGGCCACTGCCAGAGCTGTAGCAAACTTCGCAAACTCAGCAGGTTGTATACGAAAAGAACCCAGCTGCAACCAAGAATGGGACCCCTTTATATTGGGAGCAAAAAAGATGGTCGCTATCAGCAGAACGATAATTCCCGCATAGATCAGGTAAGCAAAGACATCAAAGAAATCGCTTTCCAACATCAGTATGACAAAAATAACCACCATCGAAACGCCCACCCACATCAGCTGCGACCCCGGACGCCCATTTATGTCAAATAAACTCATGCTGTCAAACTCAAAGCTGGCACCACAAATCGTAAACCAACCGGCCACTATCATCAACAAATAAAAGATGATGGTAAACCAGTCAATCGTTTTCCATATTTCAGTCTTTCTATACCCCACTATTTCCCGTAAATAAATAAACATGATCTTCGGTAACAACCGAATTCACCATTTTTTCTTCCAATGCCTTATCCTCAGATGCAATCTCACCTTTCAGATACAACTCCATCATCAACTTTCCGATAGGCACTCCGAACGCTGCCCCGAAACCGCCATTCTGGACATATACGCAGATAGCGACTTTCGGATTTTTATAAGGAGCGAAACCGATAAAAGCGGAATGATCCTTTCCATGAGGATTTTCGGCCGTACCGGTTTTTCCGCATACTTCAATGCCCGGTATCGCCGCAGCCCAACAAGTCCCTCCCAGTACTGCATTACGCATACCTTCTGCCACTATTTCATAATATTTTGAATCCACCGTCGGATAACGTTTTTCTGTATAAAGCGAATCCAAAGGGGTATCCTGTATTTCTTTTACGACATGAGGAGTAATAAAATAGCCCCGGTTGGCGATCGTTGCCGCCAGGTTACAGATCTGCAACGGCGTGGCGGTTACTTCTCCCTGGCCGATCGCAATAGATATGACCGTTGTTGAAGTCCAGCGATGATAATAATTATCATAAAATTCACTGTTCGGAATAAAACCTCTCCGTTCACCAGGCAAATCGATTCCCAACTTATAACCGTATCCCATAGAAACCAGATGATTCTTCCAGACCTCAAAACCTTTCTGTATAGTCGGGTAACGACGGCGGCTATCCAGCATATCATGCAGTCCCCAGCAAAAATAAGAGTTACAGGAAGTTGCCAAAGCCGGAACCAGGCTCAAAGGAGACATATGCCCATGACAAGCGGGCTTTCTTTTCGATGAGAAAGTATATCCATGTGCACAAGTATACATGGTTTCGGGCGTTATCACCCCTTCCTGTAAAAAGATCAGTCCCTGTGTCGGTTTAAATGTAGAACCGGGAGGGTAATAACCGGTTATGGAACGGTCGATAAGCGGAGTCTGAGGATCTTCTTCCAGCATCTTATGGTTTTTCCCACGCTGGCGCCCGACCAATAAACTCGGATCATAATTAGGAGAAGAGACCATACAAAGAACTTCGCCCGTCTCCGGCTCGATCATCACGATACTCCCAACCTTATTCTTCATCAACTTTTCTCCATAAGCCTGCAAATTAATATCGATCGCAAGTTTTAGATTCTTACCGGAAACAGGAGCTATATCGCTGTTCCCGTCATCATATTTCCCTTTGATACGACCATGCACATCCCGCAAGAGAATCTCCACACCTTTCTCCCCGCGCAGTTCCTTTTCATAAGAACGTTCAACACCCGCGCGCCCAGAGTTATCGCCTTGTACATAATAATCGTCTTTTTCTATATCTTTCCGGTTCACCTCACCGATATTACCCAGTATATGTGCCGCATAAGGATATTCATATTGGCGGATCGTACGATTCTGGATATAAAAGCCCGGGAATTTATATAGTTTTTCCTGCAATACCCCGCACTCCTGAGCCGAAAGATGGTTCATAAACAGTTGTGGGACATACGACGAGTATCCCGGATTCAACCGCCGGTTCTTTATTTCAGCGATCCGTTTTTCAAACTGTTCTTTTGTAATACTCAGGATATTACAGAAATCCAACGTATCGAACGGCTGGATTTCGCGCATGATAAGCATCACATCGTAAGCCGGCTGGTTATAAACCAGCAGGTTGTCATTACGGTCATAAATCATTCCGCGTGAAGGCGGCAAAGTCTTTTTCAGGAACGCATTGCTGTCTGCCCATGCTTTATAATCGTTCTCAACCACCTGGAGGTAGAATAAACGGATGATAAAGACGAGAACCAGCAGAACCACAGCGCCTATTATCACATAGCGCCTGTTCTCAAGTGTATACTTCGTATTAGTCTCCACTCTTTTGTGTCTCTATATTGAATGCTTCTATTGTACAAATTAACAATGTAGTCGTTACCACACTCGCTCCGATACGGATGGCAAGGAATAACGGATCGAACAGCGTCAACGATTCGATCAGGAATAAAGTGACATGGTGGATCACCACAAATGAAAGCACATACCGGAAGAAGCCACCATAGCCAAAGGTCTTATAGGAAGGATAAATCCCCTCGGGCAAGTCCTTCCCCATAAAAAAGCGGATCAGCGGTTCACGGATAAATCCGGCCAGCGTACAGGCTGTCGCATGCATTCCGGGGGTATTTGAAAACATATCGATCACCAGGCCAATAAGGAAAGAGAAAAGAACGACCAAGTCGCGCGACGTACCCACCGGCATCTTTATAATAAAATAAAGATACAGGAACGGCGTTGCAATCCGCAGGAAATGGATATTATTCAGGATCAAAACCTGAATTAATACCAGTACAACGAAATAAACCAATCCCCGTAATAAATTAATCATTTCTTCTCGCCTCTTGTTCTACTCTTCTTTGTTCTGCCTGATTATAATTCTTGATGATACGGACATTGTTCAGTGCCTGAAAGTCCGTAGCCAATTCCACCTCCAGTGAGAAAAAGTTATCGTCATGCTGTTTTTCAAAATCTGCCACCGTACCGACAATCAGCCCTGCCGGGAACACGCTCGAATACCCACTTGTCACGATCGTATCTCCCTTCTGGAACTCCACATGGCGCGGCAGTTTTTCCAGGTTGGCAAAACGGATATCGCGCCCTTTCCAGATCAAAGCTCCGAAATAAGTACTTCCCAACACTTTACAGCTCAACTGCGATTTCGGATTAAGCAGAGGTATGATCACAGAGAAATGATCGTTCACCGTCGAAACAATTCCTACAACTCCTCTTTCGGAAACAACTCCCATATCAGGTGCAATTCCGTCTTTACTTCCTTTGTTTACAGTGATATAATTTGAAAGATGGCTGACACTGTTATTCACCACTCCGGCCAGTATAAAACTATATGCAAACTGCTCGGTCGAATCAGGAGCAAACCCGGCAAAAGCAACCGTATCCGCCACCATCATATCCAGACGGTCCTGCAACTCCAGCAATTCCATCTCCAGTTGCCCGTTCCTTTCCAGCAATTCCTTGTTGATCTCATGCAGGTTCAAATACGATGTTACATAACCGGAAACGGACGCAATATGTCCTGTCAATACGTTTGCCGAACTGAAGATGATATTCCGCTGGTATGCATTATTACGATAAATCAGCATCAGCGAAACAATCTCAAGCAAAACGAACAGGAACCAATGCCTCTTTCTTACCAGGAAGTCCAGCAGTTTACGCATAAATAATAATGTGCCAATTTGATAATGTGCCAATATGCCAATTAATCAATACACCGACGAATGCGTCTTTTATTGGCACATTGCATATTGATTAACTGGCACATTATTTCCCTTATCGAATAAGGAAATTAAATTTATCTATATTCTTTAATGCAACGCCTGTACCTATTGCAACCGCATGCAACGGATCTTCTGCAATATGGAACGGGATGTTGATCTTATCCGTCAAACGTTTGTCAAGCCCGCGCATCAAAGCACCACCACCAGCCAGGTAGATACCGTTACGTACGATATCGGCATACAGTTCGGGAGGGGTCTGCTCGAGTGCACTCAGGATAGCCGCTTCCATCTTGGAGATCGATTTCTCCAGGCAATGTGCGATTTCCTGATAAGAAACGGGAACTTCCATCGGAAGAGCCGTCATCTGGTTCGGACCATGTACGATATAATCTTCAGGAGGATTATCCAGGAACGTCAGCGCTGAACCGACATTGATCTTGATCAGTTCGGCAGTACGTTCACCCACCTTCACATTGTGCTGGCGGCGCATATATTCCATAATATCAGCCGTCAGGTCATCCCCTGCAATACGGATCGATTTATTGGAAACGATACCGCCCAGCGAGATAACAGCGATCTCGGTCGTACCACCGCCTATATCCACGATCATATTGCCTTCGGGTGCTTCTACGTCGATACCGATACCGATTGCAGCAGCCATAGGTTCATAAATCATGTAGACGTCGCGTCCGCCGGCATGCTCGGCAGAGTCGCGTACGGCACGGATCTCCACTTCAGTACTGCCCGAAGGAATACAAACCACGATACGCAGCGAAGGTGAGAACCAGCGGTGTTTCGGATTTATCATTTTAATCATGCCGCGTATCATTTGCTCGGCAGCAAAGAAGTCGGCAATCACGCCATCGCGGAGCGGACGGATCGTACGAATATTCTCGTGCGTCTTTCCATGCATCTGGCGTGCCTTTTCTCCGACCGCCAATACTTTGTCGGTACGCCGGTCGAGGGCAACTACCGATGGCTGATCCACTACGACCTTACCACCACTGATGATGATGGTATTCGCAGTACCCAGGTCCATCGCTATTTCTTGTGTGAAAGAAAATAATCCCATAAAAATAATGTGTTAATTTGCCAATGTGCTAATGTGCCAATGAAAAGTGCTTATAATTGGCACATTGGCATATTGTCTTATTGGCATATTATTAATGTTTGAAATGACGGACACCCGTCTTAACCATAGCCAAGCCATGCTCGTTGCAATAATCAACAGACAGCTTGTCATTTACAGAACCACCCGGCTGAATAACAGCAGTAATACCTGCTTTATCAGCTATTTCAACACAGTCAGGGAAAGGGAAAAATGCATCAGAAGCCATAACGGCACCTTTCAAATCGAATTCGAAAGCGTTTGCCTTTTCAATGGCCTGTTTCAAAGAATCCACGCGAGATGTCTGACCGATACCGCTTGCGCAAAGTTGTTTGTTCTTTACCAAAGTGATAGCGTTCGATTTGCTGTGCTTCACCAGTTTATTAGCGAACAACAGGTCCTCTGTTTCCTGTGCGGAAGGTTGTTTGTCAGTCATCGGTTCCAGATCTGCGGCAGTCTGGATACTCAGGTCTTTTTCCTGCATCAATGCACCATTTAACAGTGAACGGAATTGCATCGGACAAGTCTTTGCATCCTTGCGGACCAGGATGATGCGGTTTTTCTTCTGCATCAACACTTCCAAAGCGTCTTTTGTATATTCCGGGGCGATGATTACTTCGAAGAAAATCTTGTTGATCTCTTCGGCTACTTCTTTATCGATTGCGCTGTTGGTAATCAGGATACCGCCGAATGCAGAAACCGGGTCTCCGGCCAGTGCCTCTTTCCATGCTTCAAGCACAGTCGGACGGGATGCGATACCGCAGGCATTATTATGTTTCAGGATAGCGAATGTCAGTTCGTCGAACTCGTCGATCAGGCTAACGGCAGCATCGATATCCAACAGGTTGTTGTAGGAGATCTCTTTACCATGGATCTGGTCGAACATATCGTTGAACTTGCCATAGTATTTAGCAGCCTGGTGAGGATTTTCACCATAACGCAGGTGCATCGGCTGGTCTACGGCAGCACGGAAATGCGAACCCTCGCCTCCATCGAAATAATTGAAAATAGCAGAGTCATAGCCGGATGAAACAGCAAATGCTTCTTTGGCGAACCATTTACGGTCTTCCAGGGAAGTTTCTGCACCCTTTTCATTCAACACCTGCATCAACGGCTGATACTGTGCTTTGGATGCTACGATCACTACATCTTTAAAGTTTTTTGCAGCGGCACGGATCAATGAGATACCGCCTATATCTATCTTTTCGATAATTGCCTGTTCTTCTGCGCCTGAAGCTACTGTTTCTTCAAACGGATAGAGGTCTACAATCACCAGGTCGATTTCAGGAATTTCGTATTCTGCAATCTGCGCTTTATCGCCTTCGTTATCTCTGCGGTTGAGAATACCTCCAAAAACTTTCGGGTGAAGAGTCTTAACACGTCCTCCCAGGATAGAAGGATAACCGGTCAGGTCTTCCACTGCATCGCAAGGGATATTTAATGATTCGATAAATGTCTGAGTTCCACCTGTTGACACGAAGGTTACACCTTCGCTATGAAGTTTCTTTAATATTTCATCCAGTCCCTCTTTATGGTATACAGAGACCAATGCACGCTTGATACGTTTTGTTGCAGCCATCTTTGTTCGGTTTATTTTAATGTTTTAGAGCACAAAAGTAGATAATTATTTTCAATAAGCACATAGGATAAGTAAATTTCTTTCCATAACAAAAGCGGGGATTTTTCATGCTATCCTGTTGATAGTGAAAAGTCCCCGCCATAAATAACGGAACGAACGCGATCCGTGTTAACGTTTATTCATTGCTCTCAACAAATTCTTACCAACCTTAAACCTGACGCTGGTACGGGGAGCGATCGGACAACTCTCTCCGGTACGGGGATTACGGCCTGCACGAAAACTCTGTTTCCAGGGACGGAAAGTGCCGAAGCCTTGCAGAACAATATCGTTCCCGTCACTCAGTCCCTCCTCCATCAGAACCTCCACCATCTGCCGCGCAACCACCTCGGTACATCCGACCCGGGATGCCATTGATTTTATTAAGTCTGTTTTATTCATAATTATTAGGTTGTTTCTGTTATTATCAAAATAGAACTATCCAATTATAGACTGATTGTTACTGGCTCCCCTCTTGAGAGACTGTGTAAAAACTAGTCTCTCGAGAGGGGAGAGAGACACTTTCGTCGCTGATAATCAACTCTAACATAACCTGGCGGTTGATGGCGGTGCGGGGTAGGTTTTTACGTCTTCACGGTCGAGGTAATGGCCGGCGGGTAGTAACGAGCTACGCGGTACATCTCCGACAGGGTGAGCCGGGCGGGATGCGAATATAAGAGGCGGGCGGCTTCGGCGTCGCTAACCGGAGCCGATTCTTAACTGAGGCGCAGTTCCACGCGGCGCAGGTAGGGGAAGATGTCGCGCAGTAGTTCGCCGTAGACGCGGCCGTCTTCCAGTTGCATCAGGTAGGTTTCGCAGCCTTCGAAGATGCCGTAGTTGTCGATGATGAAACAGACTGCTTCCGCATAGGGTTTGCCGGAAACAGAGACCATGCGGCGCAGTTCCTCCAGTCTTCCGCCACGCTGCCACAGATCACCGGGCAGCCTTCCGACAGGTAACGGCGGCTGATGTAGGTGCGGAACTCTTCGGCACGCTGGCGCGACAATGTCTCGTTATGCTGGTAGGAGCCTTCGGGCGAGGCGTAGCTGGCGACCAGCACCTGACGAAACTGCGAAATACCGGATTCATCTTCGGGGATCAGGAAACGGATTTCCTTGTTATAGCGGTTGTAGATCGCGGCAGTGGGTTCGCCGGCTATCTTCACACAGGGCGGTACTCCTTCCCCACCCTCTGCGAGGGTACGGGCCGGAAGGGCGGCGGAAAAGGCTATATATAATATGTATAGGAAATGTTTCATATGCCGGGCGGATTAGTGGATAAAAAAGATCAGGGAGACGTCCGCACGCGTCGGGCCGAAATAATGACGGCGGAATATTCCGAGCACTTCCGTACAGTCGTAGCAGACGTATTTTTCATATTGCATATAGGCGTAGCCGGCACCGACAAACGCTTCCCCCCCAATGGCGGCCGATCACCCAATGGTAGCCCCGGTAGTTTTTCTCTTCCATTCCCGGGATAAACGGGATATTTCCGATATTGAAATGGCCGTAGTGGCCGTGAAGGCCGAAGAAGTGGCCCTCATACGTCTGGCAGGGCCAGTAGCGCAGTTCGGGTTGTACGAGGTAATGTTTGAGCGACATATCGTTTTTGAACTCCCAGGCATTGTAAGCGCCCCAAAGGTCAAGACTCATTTTCCTGCCCAGGCGGAACTCGAATCCCATATTCGAGGTGCTCGTTCCCAAATAGAGAAGGTTACTTTTCAATGACACATATTGTCCGTGAAGAGGAATGGATACCATATGCAAACACATGAGTATCAGCATATAAAAGAGTCTCTTTTCTATCGTTTATCTTTCTTTATCCTATAGACCTTATTTACGAAATAAGGGGCAGGGCTTCATTTAAGGGAAAGAAAAATACCTGTAAACTGATAGGAAAAAGGCTTTTTTAAAGGGGAAAAAGACCGGTTTCGCACAGGTTTATATAGTGAAAGGGTGTTAATTAGATTGATGCCCGGGGACAGTATACACCAAAACAGGCAGGATAAGACTTTTTAAGTAAAAGTTAGTAGCTGACAGACAAAAATAGTTGCTTAGGCACCACTCAGGTACATAACAATCTAGTCTAAAGCAAATTCATGTTTCAAAAATATCTTAATATATGCTTCCACTTTGTTTTTATCCCCTATCTTTGCCGTACAAGATGCTTTGAAAAACAAGTTTTACTGCATTCTGGAAGTTAATATTAATACTTGCCACCCTTATTTCGTAAATAAGGGTTCAGGCCCTTTCCAGAAACATATCGGCCGCTTTCTTCGTAATCTTCGCATTCGCCTTGTTCAGTACCGACTGGTCCAATTGGGCCAGGTAGATACGGGTTGTCTTCTCCGAAGTATGTCCCATGGCCTGGCTGATCACTGCCACCGGGATATTCTGCCGGAGCGCCTCGGTAGCCCACGAATGCCGTGCCACATAGGAGGTCAGCTTCACCGACAGATGCAGGCGCTCACCAATAATCACAAGCAGGCTGTTGTATTTACGGAGCGCAGCTTTATAGGCTTCGTATCCGTCCTTGCCCGCCGAGAGGACCGGGAAAAGGTAAGGGGAACCTTTCTGCCCATACTTTCTCAACAGTAACCGCATGGCAGGCGTAATCCCCACCCGTATCAGCGCCCCGGTCTTATGCCGGTAATAAACGATCTCACCGCCCACGATGTTTTTCTTTGTCAGGTAGGCAAGGTCCACAAAAGGGATTCCGCAAGCGAGGTAAGAGAAAATAAACAGGTCGAGCGCTTCACGTAGCGAAGGTTCCGCCGGATAGTCCGCCTGCATCACTTTATTGACTTCCGCGATCTTCAAGGCACGTTTGGCCGTTTCCTCCCGTTTGAGATGCAACCCGGCAAAAGGGTCGCTGGCCGGTCCGGGCAGTCCTTCCCGCAAAGCGGTATGGCAAAGCGCCCGGAAACTGCTCAGGTAACTGTTCACCGTATTCACCGCCAGCCCTTCGGCGCGCAGAGAACTGCCAAAATCATCCACCATGGCGGCGGTTATATCTGTCCATTGCAGCGAAGCGCCTTTCCAAAAACGGTACAGCCGGTTGCGAACCACACGGTAGAGATCGGCCGTACTATCCTTTCCCGCCTCCCGCTTCCGGGCGACCTGAAAGTCCATGTAAACGAAAATGTTTTGTGTCATATTTCTTATATCATTATAGAAAAAAACAAATGTACAACAAGTTATACGCTGCGGGAAGTTCCAAAAAGTCAATAGATTTTAGTATCTTTGCGCACTCATTCGAAAAATTAATAGGTATTCAATATATGATAACGGTAAACAATCTGGACGTACAGTTCGGCAAACGTATCCTCTTTCAGGATGTAAACATGAAGTTTACGCCGGGTAACTGCTACGGTATTATCGGTGCCAACGGTGCCGGAAAATCAACATTTCTCCGCGTAATCAGCAAACAGCTCGACCCGACACGCGGTTCGGTAACTTTAGGCCCGGGAGAACGTCTTTCGGTATTAAGCCAGGACCACTTTGCTTTCGACGAATATACAGTTATGGACACGGTCCTGATGGGACACACCACCTTGTGGGAAGTCATGAGCGAAAAGAATGCGCTTTACGAAAAGCCTGACTTCAGCGATGCCGACGGTATCCGCGTTTCGGAACTCGAAGAGAAGTTCGCCGAGATGGAAGGATGGAACGCCGAAAGCGATGCAGCCAACTTGTTGAGCGGCCTGGGTATCGCCGAAGAGTACCATTACAGCATGATGAAAGACCTGAGCGGTAAGCAGAAGGTGCGTATATTACTTGCCCGCGCCCTTTTCGGACAGCCGGACAACCTGCTACTGGATGAGCCGACCAACGACCTCGACCTTGAAACGGTGAGCTGGCTGGAAAATTACCTGTCCAACTCCGACCACACGATCCTGGTAGTGAGCCACGACCGTCACTTCCTCGACTCTGTCTGTACACACACCGTAGATATCGACTTCGGTAAACTGCAAATGTTTGCCGGTAACTATAGCTTCTGGTACGAATCAAGCCAATTGGCACTCCGCCAGCAGCAGAACCAGAACAAGAAAGCGGAAGAAAAGAAAAAGGAACTGGAAGAGTTTATCCGCCGTTTCAGTGCCAACGTGGCAAAGTCCAAACAGACTACCAGCCGTAAGAAGATGATCGAAAAGCTGAATATCGAAGAGATCAAACCGTCTTCACGCCGTTATCCGGGTATTATCTTTACCCCGAACCGCGAGCCGGGCAACCAGATTCTCGAAGTGAAAGGACTGACGAAAAGCATCGAGGGCAAAGTTTTGTTCAAAGA
Organism: Parabacteroides caeci; assembly: GCF_023656795.1. Taxonomy (NCBI): domain Bacteria; kingdom Pseudomonadati; phylum Bacteroidota; class Bacteroidia; order Bacteroidales; family Tannerellaceae; genus Parabacteroides; species Parabacteroides caeci. The sequence goes on along the minus strand of NZ_JAMOKT010000085.1, from coordinate 4,603 downwards.
TCTGAACTTCAACGTAGAGAAGGACGACAAGATTGTATTCATCAGCCGCGACCCTCGTGCCATGACTGCCCTCTTCCAGATTATCAACGGAGAAGAAAAGCCGGAAGCCGGTACTTTCCAATGGGGCCAGACGATCACAACGACCTATCTGCCGCTGGATAATGCCAAATATTTCGATTCCGATTATAACCTGATCGACTGGCTGAGCCAGTTCGCCGGAGATACCAACGAAGTATTCCTGAAAGGTTTCCTCGGCCGTATGCTGTTCTCGGGTGAAGAATTGCTGAAAAAGGTTAGCGTATTGTCCGGAGGTGAAAAGATGCGTTGTATGATTTCCCGGATGATGTTGACGGATGCAAACTGCCTGATCCTGGATACACCGACCAACCACCTGGATCTGGAATCTATCCAGGCATTCAATAATACGTTGCAGTCATTCAGAGGAAACGTCCTTTTCTCCAGTCATGACCACGAGTTCATCCAGACGGTGGCAAACCGTATTATCGAACTGACCCCTAACGGCATCATCGACAAGATGATGGATTACGATGATTACATCACCGATCCGGCAGTAGCCGAATTACGAGAAAAGTTATATAAATAGTAACTTTTCCCCTCTGGAGAGGGGGCAGGGGGTGTGTATTACATATATTATATAGAGATGAAAAAGCGGTTGTTATTCCTTCTGACAGTATTTATTGGCTGGCTTCCGGTCCTCGCCATTCAAAAGCCGGTCTTCATGTTATATCACCATGCCTTAGCGAACGGGGGTTCGCTAACCGATTACCTTAAGGTAATTACTCATGGGTTGTTGCTTGATTGTACGGTTTCTGGATATCTGACAGTTATTCCGCTTCTCTCTGTATTGATTTCCATCTGGTTGCCGGGGAGGTTCTATCAGAAGTTCCTGAAAAGTTATTTTCTGATTATGGGAATCGTGGTTGCAGCCATCTTTGCGGTAGACGTTGCCCTGTATGGTTATTGGGGATTCCGGCTGGACGCCACCCTGTTCTTTTACCTGCAATCGCCCGCCGACGCCATGGCCAGCGTACCGGTCGGTACATTCCTGCTTCAGTTCGCTCTTTTCGGGATCTATGCTTACGGGATATTCTGGTTGTTTAAACGGTTTATCGTACCTTTATTTCCCGCGACCCCGGCCCAAAACAGATTGGGAGGAACAATCATAGTCCTGCTGCTCGCCGGCATCCTTTTCATTCCGATCCGAGGAGGAGTGACTACTTCAACCGCCAATGTCGGTATGGTCTATTTCAGCAAAAACCAGTTTCTGAACCACTCGGCGATCAACCCGGCATTCAGCCTGCTCGCTTCTCTCAGCAAACAACAGGATTTTGCCGCCCAGTTCAATTTCTTCCCGGAAGAAGAGAGAAAGGAGCGCTATGCCGCACTGACCCTTCCGGATGACAGCCTGACAAATAACACGGAAAAGGTCAGTCTACTGACAACCGACCGTCCAAACATACTGATCATCCTGATGGAAAGTTTTACAGCAAACGCCATCGAAGCCGTGGGAGGAGAAGCGGGTGTCACCCCGAATCTGAACAGGCTAAGCAAAGAGGGGATCACCTTCACCAATATGTATGCCAACTCCTTCCGTACCGACAGGGGGATTGTTGCCGTACTGAACGGTTACCTGGCACAACCGACGACTTCTATCATGAAGTATCCCGCCAAAAGCCAGACACTTCCCTCTATCGCCAAAAGCCTGGGAGAACAGGGATATGTAGCCGATATGCTTTACGGGGGAGATATCAACTTTACGAATATGCAAAGTTACTTCTTCAGTTCGGGATACAGCCAAATCACTGCCGACCGTGACTTTCCACTCTCCAGCCGCCTCAGCAAATGGGGAGCAAACGATGACATCACTTTCACCCATCTATACGAATCGATCAAAGACCGGGATGAAAAGACGCCGTGGCTCAGTACATTCCTGACACTGAGCAGCCATGAACCGTTCGAAGTGCCTTTCCACCATCTGGATGACCCGTATCTTAACTCCGTTGCATTTACCGACAGTTGCATCGGTAGCTTTGTAGATAAGCTAAAGGAATTGCCGACCTGGAAGAACACGCTGGTCGTATTGATATCCGACCACGGCTTCCGTTACCCTTCAACACTGACGGATTACGAACCCCGCCGTTTCCACATCCCGATGATCTGGTTGGGCGGAGCCGTTAAAGAGCCGATGGTGATTGACACCTATGCCAACCAGACAGATCTGGCTGCCACCCTATTGTGCCAGCTGAACCTGCCGCACGACTCCTTCATATTCAGCCGCGACATACTCGATCCCGGCTCCCCAAAATATGCCTTCTACACCTTCCCCAACGGATTCGGTTTCATCGACAGCACGGGCGTTTCAGTATATGACAACGAAAGCAACAAACCCTTGCTCGAAACCCCGGTAACAAACAGCGAAACCCGCCTGAATAAAGGCAAAGTACTGTTACAAACGCTGTATGACGATTTGGGTAGCAGGTGAAGATAATCAAAAAATAAGCGTCGGATTACAATGATTTTTTACTCATCCTGTAACCCGACGTTTTTCACAATTTTAACCTTACAACTTACCTAGTCACAATCAAAACCATAATCTGCAATACCGTCCACTTCTGAGGGCCAGCCCGGATTCTGATACAAGGTGGATTTTCCTGTATTCTTATCTGTCGTCAGAAGGAAATCTGTTACTGGTATAGGTTCCAGATAATGGGGTTTCGGAAAGGTATATCCCCAGTAAGCAGCCCCCGTAGCCGATTTCTGCAACGGACGAATATACTTGGAAATCCCGGCCTGCGATACGATTCCTTCACCGATGGTAGACGGATCGTATAATTTATACATTTCTTCCCATAAATTAATTCCTTCTACCTGATAGTCGACCATTTTATCCAGTGCACGCCATCTCTTCAGATCGTCGAGCCGCATGCCTTCGGCCACGAATTCGCAACGCCGTTCTCTGCGAATATTATAAAGGGTCTTATCCACATATCTCTCTTTCGACCAAACTGCCAGATCATTCTCTTGCGCCAGGTCAGTGGCTTCAATAGTTGCTCTATAATCAGGATTCACACCGGCACGAATACGAACGGCTTTCCAATAAACATCACATTTTCCGTCCAATTGCCCATGGCGTTCGTAATAAGCCTCCAGATAAGTCAAATACGCTTCGGCAGAACGGAAGATCGGTGTAGCCGTCGTTCCCTGGTATTGCGCCTGCTGCCCTTCTACATCGCTGACATATTTCTTTACATCATATCCTGTCGTTGCTGCTTCATTTCCCGTCAAGGTGATTTGCGGTGTATGATAGAAGATTGTATCACCGGAAATCCTGCTGACTATTTTGACAGAATTAGTCAGACGGGTATCACGATTTCTCATTTCTAAACGAAGTTCTTTATCTCCTAAATATCCGGAATTGGCATGATAGATGGGCAAACCGTTTGTCATCAGGTATGAGTTAACCATACTGCGTGTCAATCCTGTTCCAGCTCCCGTACGTCCCAGATAATTGGAACAACTGTGCGAAAGGATTCCTGCGATATAATAGCGGGCCAATATAACCTCGTCATTGTCGTTAAAAGGATCCAACTTATTGAACATTGTGATATAGTCCGTATCTAACTGCCGATTTGAGGCTACTACATCAGCGGCAGCTATTGCCTGATCAAAAAAGAAATTATATTCTGCTTCCGCACTTCCGGCAACAAATTTAAAGTCCGGATAAGTAGTAGCTCCAACCCATTTGGAGTTACCCGGCACAAAAGTCGTCCCTGCATGGTATTTTTCCCATGTTCCTTCGTACAAAGCAACACGCGCCTTCAACAAATAAGCGACATCCTTACACAAACGACCGGATTCAGGAGCTTTTTCCATCATTAATTCAATCGCCTTATCGAGGTCACTCAATATAAAACGGGCGATTTCATTACGCGGCGTACGTTTGCTAGCAGCCGTCAATACCTCCGTTTCATCGCTTAACATCTCTTCTATCTTCGGAACGTCGCCGTAGTTACGGAGCAACCGAAAATATTCGTACGCCCTGAAGAAATAACCTTCGCCCAGATAATGATTAATGAATTCCTCTGTACCGACCATTGCGCCTGCAGCTATCTGATCTTCCGTCTTCCTGATAAAATAGTTGATACCACGCAGGTTTTTAAACTTCCAGTCAGAGTTATCCGCATTGACCGTTTTCTTTTCTCCTTTATAAAACAGATTACTGATACTGTTACCTATCTGGTTGTCGCTGGTATTATCTACCGTATAGATTCCTCCCCACAACGATTCCATTTTCGGGAACAGGGAATAGTAGTCGTTAACAAATATCTTTAAATCCTCGGGATTTTTAAAATAAGCGCTCTCATTTCCGAAATCCATCGGTTCGCGATCCAGAAAATCGCAGGACGAGAAACTCAATCCGAGTAAAGTTAATCCTAAAATAAAATATCTTTTCATATACATTTTCCATTTAAAATCCAAACAAAGTTGGATAATTCATTATTAATTAACTTTTATAATTTATCTTTGTATCAGGATGTTAAGAGGAAGTAGGCTCTGCTGAGGAGCAACCTACCAGCAATAA
>NZ_JAMOKT010000084.1:0-24430 GCF_023656795.1 Parabacteroides caeci | reverse complement strand
AGAATAAAGAATTATGAGACATAGATTATTTATCCCCGCAGCCACCGCACTGCTGTTCGCCCTCGCCGCCTGCACACAGGACGAACTTGCTGGCGATAACCGTCTGCCCGAAGGTGAATACCCCGTACTCATCCGTGCCACCGGACTGTCCGTAGAGGCAACGCCGCAGGCAGCCCCTTCCACCCGGGCCACCGTGGACGGCGATTGGCAGGGTGTCACTTCCGTGGCACTCAAGTTGGGTGATGCGGTAAAGGAATACACCGTAACGGCTTCTACCGATTTCAAGAGTGCCACGCTTTCACGTGAGAACGACCCGCACTACTGGACCAGCCGCGACCCGATTACCGTATCGGCATGGTGGCCCTTCGACAATGCCGACATCACACAGATGCCTGCCGTGAAGGTGGCCGAAGACCAAAGCAAATTGGCTGACTTTCAGAACAGCGACTTCATCTCTGCTGAGAACCGGAAGGTGGAATTTAACAACCCGACTCTTGAATTTACCCACCGCACGGCACGCGTGGCAATCGAACTGAAGCCCGGCACGGGATTCACAAGCGTGGACGGTGCCACGGTGAGCCTCGTGAGCCTGTCCGCCGATAACGGCAACCCGACCGCCATCAAGACTTACAACGCAAGCGGCAACACCTACGAGGCACTGACCGCCCCGCAGACCGTTGCGGCAGGCAAGCAGTTCATCCGGGTGGAACTCGGCGGCGGCACCTTCTACTTCTGCCCGCAGAACAACGTCGTATTAGAAGCGGGTAGCCGCTATATCTACACCGTCAAGGTGAACGCCACCGGCTTGACGTTAGAGGGTTGCACTATCGGTGAATGGGCTGACGGCGGCGGCGAGAGCGGCACAGCCGAGGATTTGGGCTACATCTACGACAGCAACACCAAGACCTACACGGTCTATAACGCCGACGGCCTGCTGGCATGGAACGAAGCCTCACAAAAAGATGAATCGATAAATTGCACCCTCGCCGCTGACATCGACCTGACGGGTAAGGAATGGACACGGTCAGGCATATTTACATTCTACTCCGGCGTCTTTAATGGGCAGGGACACCGCATTACAGGATTTAACTCTTCAGCAATGAATAATACTGGATTTTTGGGTTCACTCTTAAGTGAACGTGGAGTGATAAAGAACCTACAACTCATAGATGTGAATCTGTATGGCAGTAGTGGAAATACTGCTGGAATAGTGGGCCGAAATCATGGCCAAATCATTGCCTGCTCTGTGACGGGAAAAATTTCTGCATCATATGGTGGAACTTGTGGTATAGCCGAATCAAATTATGGCGATATCATCGCTTGCTGGTTCGACGGTACATTGAAAGAGTCTAACAATGGAGCTATAGTGCGTTATAACTACGCTGATATAACTTCCTGTTATTGGGGAGGCAATGCCGGGCAAGGAGTATTCCGTATTGAAGGAGGAACGGTAGATGCCACGAAGGTGGACGGCGCGACCGTGAAATGGCAGACAGCCGTCGACGGCATGAACACCGCCCTCACCGCTGGCGACTACCAGTGGATACTCGGCACCGACGGTCTGCCCGTATTACAAAAGAGACAATAACGAACCCTAAACGACACGCATCATGAAACGAGCAACCATCCATACATCCGCAGCCATCGCCCTGCTGCTCGGCCTTGCCGCCTGCACGCAGGACGAACTTGCCGACGATAACCGTCTGCCCGAAGGAGAATACCCCGTAGTCATCCGTGCCACCGGACTGTCCGTAGAGGCAACGCCGCAGGCAGCCCCATCAACCCGTGCCTCCGTGGACGGCGACTGGCAGGGCGTCACTTCCGTGGCACTCAAGATTGGCGATGCGGTAAAGGAATACACCGTAACGGCTTCTACCGATTTCAAGAGTGCCACGCTTTCACGCGAGAACGACCCGTACTACTGGACCAGCCGCGACCCGATTACCGTATCGGCATGGTGGCCCTTCAACAATGCCGACATCACACAGATGCCTGCCGTGAAGGTAAAAGCCAACCAAAGTACCCAGAAAGACTTTGAGGGCAGCGACCTCATCGTAGCCGACGGGCAGACGGTGACCTACGGTAGCCCCACACTTCGCTTCACCCACCGCACGGCGCGAGTGACCATCGTCCTGACGGACTACACCGAGGGGCTGGCATCCGTGCAGCTGACGGGTCTCTCCACCGAAGGCGACAACCCGGATATAATCGTCCCGTATGACAAGGGCAGCAACACCTACACCGCCCTCGTCGCCCCGCAAAGTGTGGCAGCTGGCACGACCTTCATTACCAGCACCTTCACCAACGGCAAGGTCTTCGTCTATAAGATGAAGAATGCTACCGACTGGCAGGCGGGCGGTGAATATACCTACACCGTCTCCCTCGCTGCGGCAAAAGACCTGGGCTATACCATAGAGAGCAACGGCAGCTACACCGTGACCTCCGCCGATGGCCTGATGAATGTAGCCGAATTAGTGAACGGAGGTAAGACCGATATTAACATTACCCTCGACAAAAACATTGACCTCACGGGCAAAGGCTGGACGCCGATAGGCACAAGCTTCAAAAACTCATACACGGGCACCTTTGACGGCGGCGGCCATACCATCACGGGGCTGACCGTTACGACAAATGACAAATATGCGGGTCTGTTCGGCTATATCGGTAATGCCGGTACGGTGAAGAACGTGGTGATGGAGGGCGTACTGATAACAAGCAATAACGGGTCGAGCCAGGCTGGCGGCGTGGCAGGATTTAGCCGGGGCACTATTGAAAACTGCTCGGTGTCGGGCAGCGTCAGCGGCACGGTGTACGTCGGCGGTGTGGTGGGTGCTCAATGGGGCGGTTCCATCACCGGATGCAGTTCATCTGCCACAGTGAAGGGAATGGTCGATGTCGGCGGCGTGGCAGGTCAGACGAATTCGAATGCCACCATGACCGCTTGCTATGCCACGGGCAACGTGACCTTAGAAATAGCCTCCCAAAATAATATCGATGTCGGCGGTGCGGTGGGATTCAACGGAGGAAGCCGCATCCTTGCCTGCTATGCCACGGGCAACGTAACCAGTACAGGTAGTAGCACCGTCAATGTGTATATCGGCGGCTTTTGTGGATATAACTCCACCACCGTGACCGCCTGCTATTGGAAGAACAATCAGGAACAAGGCATCGGCTACAAAAAGGTAGGCACCGCCCCCGAAGCCACGAAGGTGGACGGCTCTGTCGTTACCTGGCAGAAAGCCGTTGATGCCATGAACACCGCCTTGCAGAACGCAGGCTCAGAGTGGCGTTACGAACTTAACGGAGCATTGCCTACCTTGAGGAAGCAGTAAACGTCGGGCGGAAAAAGTTCCGCCCGCAACGGAAAGAACCGAAGTATAACCCCAATAAAGAAAGGAGGACGTGATGGAACACACGGTGTAATACTAGTGTCATTGCAGATATAAATTTTAGCCCTTCCTATTCTTATGCGCAGTCAAGAACAGGTCGGTGGTCTATTGGTCTTAATTATAGAGGCCTTGAAATTTATACCATTCATTGCCAATCCGGATGTGGTGCTATAGATATAAATAAATTGGTATCATCCGCAAATCACCCATTTATTATTGGTGGGGACATGAATGTGACTCCAAGCGAATTATCAGAATATTTAAGAATAATGACCACAGGTACCAGGAGTAGGCCGGGAAATAGTGCTAATTTTGCTTGTTGTGGTATGCCAACACATATTTCAGGTCGAGAATTAGATTATTTCCTTATCGATAGCAGATTACAGCTAATAACATGTGTACAAAGATATCATATGAAGGGTGGGGATCACTATCCTGTGATATTGGAGATTTAGTTAACCAATTATATTTTTCATCAACAGAATGATAAACATTTACTTCAGGTAAACACCGATTACCACAACTCAAACTAAGTAATAATACTGAATCTGGTTTTAAACTGGTTTTAAAGAAGTATAGATAAGTTCATTATTAAATTTTCCATCTACCAATAAATCGCTTTCAGAACAACTTATACTAAAAATAAGTGTTACAATTCCTAATACTTTTCTCATACTCATAACTATTAAATATTAAAATTAACAATAATATAATTCTATCTGCGATTTGCATAACAACGTCAGTAACTGTTATTAATAAAACTAGAATACAATGCCCTACTCCTCTATTTTAACAATACAAACGTTCTTTATTAACTTTTTTACATACAAAAAAAATATAGACTGCATATTATCAGTAACGCACCGACAATATATAGCCTATATTAAGACTTTAGGACACAAAATCTTATCAGTCTATCGTTTCACCAAATAACGTTGCTGAAGACGCACGGTTGATCCGTACTTTCACAAACTGACCGACTTTATAATTCTTCTTATCGAAAATAACCACCTTGTTCTGGCTGGTACGACCAAATAACTGCTCACGCGAACGTTTGGAAAATCCTTCGATCAGCACTTCAAACTCTTTACCGATATCACGCTGGTTGCTTTCCTCGGATAACTGATTCTGCAAATCGATCATACCCTGTAAACGACGTACTTTCTCTTCTTCCGAAACGGTGTCCGGGAGATGTTTGGCGGCATAGGTTCCGGGACGTTCCGAATATTTGAACAGGAAAGCGGCATCATACCTCACTTCACGCATCAGCGAAAGTGTTTCCTGATAGTCTTCTTCCGTCTCCGAATGGAAACCACAGAACAGATCGGTAGCAATAGATGCTTCCGGCACGATGCGACGGATAGCAGCGATACGGTCCAGATACCATTCACGGGTATATTTACGGTTCATCACTTTCAAAATCTTCGAACTGCCGGATTGGGCAGGAAGATGGATATACTTACATATATTATTATGGGCGGCAATCACACGAAGCGTATCGTCGCTCATATCTTTCGGATGGGAGGTCACAAAACGGATACGCATATTCGGAGCTTCCAGCGCAACCCGCTCGAGTAACATCGGGAATGTTACGGTTTCACCATCTTTTTCAAAAGCATACGAGTTGACATTCTGCCCCAGCAGGGTGGCTTCTTTAAAACCTTTATCGCGCATATCCCGGATCTCACTCAGGATACTTTCCACATCCCGGCTACGTTCCCGGCCACGGGTATAGGGCACGATGCAATAGGTACAGAAATTATTACATCCGCGCATGATCGACACAAAACCGGAGATATGCACGCCACCCAGCTTCAGCGGCATTACATCTTTGTAGGTCTCCTGTGTGGAAAGTTCCACATTGATCGCCTTTTCCCCATGCTCGACAGCTCCGACCAGATTCGGCAGATCCATATAAGAATCCGGCCCGACCACGAGGTCTGCATGATGCACATTGATCAAGTCTTCTTTCACCCGTTCGGCCATACATCCCAGTACGCCGACGATCAGCGATTTCTTTTTGCGTTTCAGCGACTGGAAATACTGTAGTCGCCCGTAAACCTTCTGTTCCGCATTATCACGCACAGAACAGGTATTTACGAAGACAGCATCAGCGTCTTCAATCTTGTCAGTCAGGGTGTATCCGTCCATTTTCATAATGGAGGCGACCACCTCGCTGTCCGCTACATTCATCTGGCACCCGTAGGTCTCGATGAACAATTTTTTCTCCTCATTTCCGGCTGTAGATTTTAAGTCTACGCCATTTTCCTGATTCGTCATTTCGTTCTTGTTAATAAAATTTAAAATCTTGTATTCTATAAAAATAAACCTCCAAAGGTTTGCACAGTTCAATTCCGAGCACTATATTTGCATACGAAAAACGTAAATTTTTTCATAGTTAAGGTTTTGGTTAAATCGAATAAGGGTGGCTGTGAAGTTACCCTTATTTACTTTTATACCCTTTATAATTCTTACCTCTTTCACTATTCAATAATTCTTCGTACATTTGGAGTGCAAAAATAATCAAAGTTATGGATAACGTAGGCGATTGGATCTATATTGTTTTTCTGATAGTTGCAGCGATAAGCGGTTTATTCAGTTCAAAAAACAAAAAAAAGCGCCCGACACAAGTCCTCGGACAGCCCGGACACGATACATACCCGGAGGAAAATACCTCTTCGGGAAAAGGTTTTTGGGAAATTCTGGAGGAGGCAACTACCCCTCAAAAGCCGGAAGCACCAACTGCACCGATCCATAAAAAGAAAAAAAAGACACCTGCCTCAAAACCATTTTTATCCACCGAGCAGGAAATCCAAAAGTCAAAAGTCAGTTCATCCCAACCTATGAACTTCCCCATCGAAGAGGAACATTCCATGCTGGAAGATATAGAGTTCAATAACGCCGAAGAGTTAAGAAAAGCTGTTATTTATTCAGAAATACTCAACCGCAAGTACTGATCTATATTCTTTTTTAATACCTTTGCAGCCGTTTAGCTGACTAACAAGTATTTATCTAATATAAAAACAGTATAATATCATGGCTTTAAAATTCATTACAGCTGAAGAAGCTGCTTCGTTCGTACATCACGACGATAACGTAGGATTCAGTGGTTTTACCCCTGCCGGATGTCCGAAAGTTGTTCCGGGAGCCATTGCTAAAAAAGCGATGGAGGAACATGAAAAAGGTAATCCTTTCCAGATCGGTATGTTTACCGGTGCTTCTACCGGAGACAAGCTGGACGGTGAACTGGCTCGTGCCAATGCAATCAAATTCCGTACTCCATACCAATCAAATAAGGATCTGCGCGCTTTGCTGAATTCTCACGGGGCACAATATTTCGATATGCACCTGTCTGAACTGGCACAAGACCTGCGTTACGGTTTCCTGGGAAAAATCGACGTTGCCATCGTTGAAGCTGCTGATGTAACCGAAGATGGTGAAATCGTTCCGACGAGCGGTGTAGGTATCCTTCCGACTATCTGCCGGATGGCTGACCGCATCATCATTGAATTGAACAGCCGCCACCCGAAGGAAATACGCGGTATGCATGATATTTATGAACCGGCTGATCCTCCTTACCGTCGTGAAATCCCTATTTATACTCCTTCCGACCGTATCGGTACTCCTTATGTGAAGGTTGATCCGGCTAAGATCGTCGGTATCGTTAAGACAGAAGAGCCGAACGAAGGCGGTAAATTCTCTCCGCTGGACGATGTCACAATGGCAATCGGTAAAAATGTTGCCGACTTCTTGGTAAGTGAAATCGAAGCCAGCCGTCTGCCGAAAGAATTCGTTCCGTTACAGAGTGGTGTAGGTAATGTTGCCAACGCTGTTTTGGGTTGCATGGGAGCCAACAAAAATATCCCTGCGTTCAATGTATATACTGAAGTTATCCAAGATGCGGTAATCAGCCTGATGAAAGAAGGCCGCGTTAAATTTGCCAGTGGTTGCTCATTATCTGTAAGTAATGAAGTAATTCGCGAAATCTATGCTAATCTTGATTTCTTCAAGGATAAAATCCTTCTTCGTCCGCAGGAAATTTCCAACAATCCGGAAGTTGCCCGCCGCTTAGGCCTGATCGCTATCAACACAGCATTGGAAGCTGACATCTTCGGAAATATCAATTCTACTCATGTATCAGGAACAAGAATGATGAACGGTATCGGTGGTTCGGGCGACTTTACCCGTTCAGCGATGTTGTCTATCTTCACTACTCCTTCTACAGCGAAAGAGGGAAAGATCAGCGCTTTCGTTCCGATGGTATCTCACCTGGATCACAGCGAACACTCAGTGAAGATCATCATCACCGAATACGGTGTAGCCGACCTGCGCGGTAAATCTCCGATCGAACGTGCCAACTGTATCATCGACAATTGCGTTCACCCGGATTACAAACCTCTGTTAAGAGAATATCTGGCAATGGGCGTAAAAGGCCATACCCCGCAAAACCTGAAATGCTGCTTCGCATTCCACGAAGAACTGGCTGCTAGCGGCGATATGCACAATGTAGACTGGAGCAAGTATAATAAGTAATTGCGACTTTTTATATCATATGAAGTCCCGAAGTGCCAAAACACTTCGGGACTTTTTTGTTCAAATCGATGAGAGACTCAAATCTCGTTTAAAACGAGTAAAAATTCGTTTTAAACAAGGTTACAGTCCGCTTTAAATGAAAAAAATCTTGTTTTAAACGAAGTTACTGCCCGTTTTAAACGAGTTTTTAAAGATTGTAACTCCAATATATTACATACGTCTCAGCCACAAAGAGAAGAAACGGTCATAAACCATATAAAAAGCCCCTTCTTTGGTTACAAAATCCTTTTCCAACAGGCCTTTTAAAGCAGATTGAACCGAACTGCTCGACGGTAAACTATATTTATGGATAAATTTCCCGGAAGTCAATGCAGTCGCTTTTCCCTCCTTACAAATTGCAATCAGCAACTCTTTTTGCTTTTCCGGTAACTGATAGAGCAATTCCGAATAGGTAAACGAATAAGAATCCAGGATAAAATGTACGGCTTGTTCAATCATCTCCTTATTACAAACCTCACCGGGGGAAGTTACAGCAAAAAGGATATTCAATATTTTCTGAAGATACCAGGTAATTCCTTCAAAACGATCATACAAAGAAGCTACAACCTCCTCATCTATATCCTTTTGAGCCATTCTGAAATGATGCCGGGCAAATTCGATATATTTTTGCTTATCAATAGCTGCCAAATGAAGAATCGACACACTCTGATAAAAAGGACGGGCCGGGCTGATAAACATTTCTCCCATCAGATGACGCTGAGAACCGGCAAACACAAAGCGGGCATTAGGACAATGCTGAATATAGGTACGGAGCAATGCTTCCGTATCCTTTTCCGGATATTGAGCGACTTGCTGAAACTCATCGATAGCAACAATACAAGGTTTGTCTGACAAGGAAAGATAATGAAATATCTCATCCAGCGTCGTCTCCGGTGATTTGACATCTCCCAACTCTATATTCCATTGAGGCATACCGGACATATCAAAGGTAAATCCAGCCTTCAACGATGTCAGACTATTAATGAACAATTCCCACGTCTTCCGTCCCTTAGGCTTTAAAGCAGCAAGAATAGCTTTTCCCAATTGAAAAACAAACTCGCGGAGTGTCTTCGTTGCATAGATGTCAATAAGAAAAGTATAATAATGATCTTTCACCTCTGCCAATTGAAAACAATGCTGAATCAATCCGGTCTTTCCCATACGGCGGGTAGAAATGATAGCCACATTATTCTCGTTCAACAGCCAGCGAAGCAACTCTTCCGTTTCCTTTTCACGGTCACAGAAATATTCGGGGGCAATATAGCTGCTTGTTACAAATGGATTATTTATCAGAAACATACAATTATCTTTTTACGCAAAGATAATTATTATCTTATAATAATTATCTTTGCGTAACCAATCTTTTGGGGGATCAGTTCATCAAAAAGAATAAGCAGGCCAATAATAACTCTTTATCATTCATCCCTAAATGAGTTCTTCGCATCTCTATTTGTGACTTTTCAGGTAAAGCCATATAAATCTTTCTCAAATGTTCCATAGAGCGTTGAATCAGATTTTGGACCGATTGATAGTTCATATCCATTAAACCTGCTATTTCCTGAATAGACAGATTCTCCATATAACGATAATATATAACCTCTTTCTGCCTGGAAGTCAAAGAATTCAACAACAAACACACTTCCTTCTTCAATGAAGCTTCCTCTTCATTTTCAATATACATATCTTCCACCGAATATACAGGAGAGAAAAAGGTAAAATTTTCTTCCACTTCACAAAACTCTTTCTTATTCCTTAAAATTCCATACATTTCGTTCTTCACTGCACGGAGTAGATAAAACTTTAAATTATCAGTCAGAACGGAAGTCCGATTATTATAAAGTCTCAGAAAAATATCATGGATAGCATCTTTCACTAATTCTGCATCATCTATGAAACAAGATCCATAAGCAAACATTCCGTCCGCATACATATTATAGATTTCAGCAAAAGCAGATGAATCCCCCTGTAAGAAATTCATCCAAACCAATTCTGAAATGTTATCCGGCATTTGAACATCCTGTTGCATTTTGTTCTAATATCTTTAAGTCATCGCAAAGATATAAAATTTGTTTATTGTATAGGGCAACCACACCAAAAATAGTCCCAAACCGACGATCCCTGTCGGTAGATTTTAACAATGCCCATTCTAAGGTCGTTACAATGCCCATCCAAACAACCTTAGAATGGGCATTGTAACGACCTTAGAATGGGCATTGACAGAATGACTGTTTCAAGTGGCTATACTCACAAGTAAGGCAACCGAAAAAACGTCCTATAACAATGTTGTAGAACATGCTTGTTTTTCTCATTTTAATACAACAAAGTGAGTATAAATTAAACGTTCATACATTTATAAAATAAATAAACTGAATATGGAGAAGAAAAACTATAGTCCCTATAAAGCAGAAGACTTCATCCTGGACGACTACTTCATCCGGTCGTTCTATCACCCTACGGTCGAAAGCCGCAGGTATTGGGAGCAATTGCTGGTAAAGAAGGAGATTTCAGCCCAAGAGTATCATCTCGCCATTCAGTACCTGAAAATGGTAACTGTCAAAAAGAAAAAAATGACAGTCATAGAGAAGGCACAACTGAAAAACCGAATCAGCCGTGACATCCCGTTCCAAACAAATGCACACAATAAAGGGAAAACAAATAGAAAAAGGCTTATCCTTTTTGCTGCTGCCACAGTAGCTATCATTGTGATGAGCGCAATTACCTTTTCCATTCTGCAAACAGACCAAGATACGTTGACAGCTTTCGTTCAATCGAGCGAACCAACAACATCTGATAAAATCGAATTGATCTTGTCTAACGATGAGCGTGTAGCTTTGCACGAAAACGAAGTATCCATCGCATATGCCCAAAGCGGTGAAGTAACGGTCAATAATAAAAAAATCTCACAGGAAGAGATAAAAGAGGCTGATAACACATCCCCTCAAACTCAACATCAAGAGAAAAAGACTGAATACAACCAGTTGATCGTCCCGTTCGGCAAACGCACTACGCTAACCCTGGCAGACAATACCTGTATCTTGGTAAATGCCGGTACACGAGTCGTATACCCAACCACATTCGACCAAGAGAAACGTGAAATATTTGTAGACGGCGAAATTTTCCTGGATGTCACCCCCAATCCCTCTTGCCCGTTTCATGTAAAAACGCCGGATATGCAAATTGTAGTCACAGGGACCTCTTTTAATATAACTGCTTATAAAAACGATCTGGAAAAATCCGTCGTATTAGTTGAAGGTTGTGTCAAAATAAAGAACAAAGGATCTATAAAAGAAACAGTCCTGACCCCCAATGACCGATATTCTCTTTTAAACGGAAAAACATCCGTCAGCCAAGTAGATGTGTCCGATTACATCTCTTGGAAAGATGGGCTATACATATTTAAAAATGAACCGTTAAAAAATATTCTGGCTAGAATATCACGATACTACGATATAAAAATACAAGTAGACGAAGCAGCTTCCGCACTTTCATGTTCTGGTAAACTTGACCTGAAAGATGATGTTCAAAGAGTCTTAAAGGCATTAACCATTACGGCGCCCATCTCATTAGAACAAAACGAAGACAATCTATATCTATTTAGTTATAAACCTCAATAATCAGAATGCCTATGGGAGATGTAATATAAGACAAAAATAAACAAAGAGAGTCGGATAACGGCTAATTACCCGACCCCTAGAAGATTTTAACTAACTTATTTCTAATCACTAAAATCATATACAAAGATATGACAAAGAATCGATATGTTATAAAACTTATTGTGTTTTTTATCGGAGTTCTCTTTTTTATTCCACCTGTTTATTGTAATTATGCACAAACAGCAAAAATATCATTATCCGCTAAAAACCAAACAATTGAGAGTGTTTTTAAGGACATCGAAAAACAAACAGAGTTTGTGTTTTTTTATTATGACGGGTTGCTCAATGCCAATCAAAGGATCAATATTAATGTAAAAGACCTAGATATTGAAACTGTATTGGCGCAGATCCTGAAAAATAGTGCTGTTTCGTATACCATTGATGACCGTCAAATCATATTACGCAAAAATAGCGAAAGCAGTGTGCCCGCACCCGGCGCTCAACAATCCAAAGATGATCTCACAATTACGGGTACGGTAAAAGATGAGGCCGGTGAACCATTGCCTGGTGTTAACATTATTGTCTTAGGTGGTACCCGTGGGGTTGCTACTGATTTGGATGGGACATTCACCATCTCTGTAAAAAAGACAGACAAATTGGTATTCTCCTATTTGGGCATGGAAGATCAAACGGTTGCCGTCAGTGGTAAAAAGACATTGAATGTTATCATGAAAGAGAAAACAGACGAATTGGAAGAGGTTACAATCGTTGCGTTCGGTAAACAAAAAAAGGAATCTTTGATCGGTTCTATCTCCACGGTAAAACCAGCCGAACTAAAAGTGCCTTCCAGCAATCTGACAACAGCCTTGGCCGGACGCGTTGCCGGTATGATCTCCTACCAGCGTAGTGGTGAACCGGGCTTGGACAATGCCGACTTCTTTATCCGTGGTGTCACGACATTCGGATATAAGGTAGACCCTTTAATCTTGGTGGATAATATGGAGGTTACCACAACCGACTTGGCACGCTTGAATGTTGATGATATTGCCAGTTTCTCCATCATGAAGGATGCTACGGCTACCGCCTTGTATGGTGCACGTGGTGCAAATGGGGTAATTTTAATCACAACGAAACAAGGGACGGAAGGGAAAGCCAAATTGAATATTCGCTATGAAACTCGTTTATCTACTCCGACCCGGAATGTAGAATTGGCAGACCCTATTACCTACATGAAGTTACACAATGAGGCCGTACTCACCCGTAACCCATTGGGTATGCAGCCATATACGCAAGACAAAATTGCCAAAACAGCCGCAGGGGTTGACCCTTATTTATACCCGGCGACCAATTGGAAGGATGAGTTGATGAAAAATTATGCCATCAACCACCGCGTGAACCTGAATATATCGGGAGGAGGAAAAGTCGCCCGATATTATGTGGCAGGAAATTTGTCGCAGGATAATGGAAACTTAAAGGTTCCTAAAATGAACGATTTCAACAACAACATCAAATTGAAAACCTCTGCTTTACGTGCTAATGTCAACATCAATGTGACCAAGACAACCGAACTGATCGCACGTGTCGCCGGTACATTCGATGATTATTCAGGACCATTGGCTGGAGGTACAGATGTCTACAACAGCATCATGCATACCAATCCGGTACTTTTCCCACCGTACTACCAACCAGGCGAAAACGAAAAGCATGTCAAGCACATCCTATTTGGTAACTATGGCGAGGGAAATTATATCAACCCGTATGCTGACATGGTGAAGGGATATAAAAACTATTCCCGCTCCAATATGTATGCCCAATTTGAATTAAAACAAGATTTGAAATTCATAACCGAAGGACTTTCTTTCAGAGGATTACTAAATACAACCCGAAATTCCTATTTTGATGTTACCCGGAAGTACAATCCTTTTTACTACCAAGCGACAGGTATTGACGAAATTACCGGTGACTATCAGTTGGAGTTGTTGAATGAAGAAAAAGGTACGGAATATTTGGATTATACTGAAGGGAAGAAAACAGTTAGCTCCATATTCTATCTAGAAGCCGCATTGAACTATTCACACACATTCGCCGACAAGCACGATGTTGGCGGGTTGTTAGTATACACCATGCGCGACCAGTTAAATGGGAACGCCGGTTCACTGAATGAATCGCTAGCAGCCCGTAATATCGGATTCTCAGGAAGAGCGACCTATGGATATGACAAACGATACATGGTAGAATTCAACTTCGGTTACAATGGTTCTGAACGTTTCTCCAAAAACCACCGTTTCGGTTTCTTTCCATCCGCAGGTTTGGCTTGGACTATTTCCAATGAAAGCTTCTTTGAACCCTTGAGAGACAAGATCACGAATTTAAAACTGCGTGGTAGCTATGGTTTAGTAGGTAATGATGCCATCGGCTCCTCTTCCGAACGTTTCTTTTATCTATCAGAAATGAATATGAACGATAGCAACCGTGGTGCCACTTTTGGTGTGGATAATGCATACGGAAAAAACGGTATCAGCATCAGTAATTATTCCAATACAGATATCACGTGGGAAGTCTCTTACAAAACCAACTTGGCATTGGAACTGGAATTGTTTAAAAAGCTCAATGTAGTGGCTGAAGTCTTCAACGATAAAAGAACGAACATCTTGATGAGCCGTTCGTTTATCCCGACCACTATGGGGCTTTCTGCACCCATCAAAGCCAACGTTGGTGAAGCCAAAGGTAACGGTGTCGACCTTTCAATGGATTACAGCCATGTAATTAACAAGGACCTATGGTTGCAGGCTCGTGGAAACTTCACCTATGCGACCAGCGAATATGTAATCTACGAAGAACCGGATTACGATGAAAAATACTTGTCTAAAGTAGGATATAGCCTAGGACAGCAATGGGGATATATTGCAGATCGCCTATTCCTGGATGATGAAGAAGTACGAAATTCGCCGGTACAAAACTTTGGTGAATACGGAGGTGGTGACATCAAATACCATGACACCAATGGAGACGGCAAGATCACCGAATTGGACAAAGTACCTATCGGCTATCCGACCACCCCTGAAATTATTTATGGATTCGGTGCTTCCATGGGCTGGAAAGATTTCGATTTCTCGTTTTTCTTCCAAGGTTCTGCCCGCTCTTCATTCTGGATCGATGCGGAAAAGACAGCTCCTTTCCAAGGAGAGACTCAGTTATTGAAAGTATATGCCGACAACCATTGGTCGGAAGAAAACCGGAATATTTATGCGTTGTGGCCACGCCTTAGCCCAACCATAAACAAAAACAATAGCCAACAAAGCACATGGTTTATGCAAGACGGTTCGTTCTTACGATTGAAACAGGTGGAAATCGGATATACCCTTCCTCGACATTTGTCACATAAAATGCACCTAGGTAACTTGAGATTCTATCTGTCTGGTTCCAATTTGCTGACTTTTAGTAAATTCAAACTATGGGATGTAGAAATGGCCGGGAACGGATTGGGATATCCTATCCAAATGAATTTGTGTGCCGGTGTCAATTTATCTTTCTAATTCTATAAAACAATAATACAGATGAAAAAAGCAAAAGTTTTTATATATGCGGCATTAGCCTCATTATCAGTAACGCTTAATTCGTGTTTAGACAATTACTTGGATATTGTCCCTGATAATATTGCCACCGTTGACAATGCGTTTACCATGCGGGTAACCGCCGAACGGTTCCTGTTTACCTGCTATTCGTATTTACCGAATGATGCCAGTTTCTATGATTCTCCCAGCTTGATGACAGGCGACGAATTTTGGGCAGTCTATGACGGTGCAGAAAGTTACAGTGGAAATGCCATGAAAATCACTCGAGGGTTACAAGGCATTACGGATCCTTTTTTGAATTACTGGGATGGATCCGGTAGCGCCAAACCATTGTTTCGTGCCATCCGCGAATGTAACATTTTCTTGGAAAATGTAGACAAAGTACCGGATATAGACGAATTGGAAAGAGACAACTGGACAGGGGAAGCTCTGTTCCTAAAGGCTTACTACCATTTCTTATTGTTACGGATGTATGGCCCGATTCCTATTACGGATACCAACCTGCCAATCTCCGCAACCGTGGATGAGGTAAAAGTACATCGTGATTTGGTTGACGATTGTTTTGAGTATATCGTGAATACCATTGACAAGTCTATTGATAAATTACCCGAGACAATTACTGATGAAACCACCCAAAAAGGACGTGTAGACAAATGTGTAGCCAAGTCCATCAAAGCACAAGTGTTGCTCTATGCTGCCAGTCCGCTTTTTAACGGTAATAACGATTACGTCAATTTCTTGAACAAAGAAGGGGTGCCCTATTTCAATCAAACATTCGACAAGGGGAAATGGCAAAAAGCCGCAACTGCATGTAAAGAAGCAATCCAAATTTGCGAAGCCAATGGATTTGTTTTGCACCGCTATGTTCCGTCAGCCACCTCCAATTATTCCCCCAGCACTATCAATCAGTTAAATTATCGTGAGGCTTTAACCGAACGCACAAACAGGGAACTGATTTGGGGGAATGTGAAAGCCCAATTCGGTGGAGGCAGGCAAGAACAAGCCCATTGCTTGGCGCGCGGAATCGTCTCCAATACAGGAGGTACGACCGGTAATATATCGGCCACATTGAAAATGGCAGAAATGTTTTACACCGACAATGGAGTACCTTTAGATGAAGACAAGACCAGAGACTATTCCAAACGATATGACTTGCGAATAGTCAAACCAGAGGAAAGCCTTAATCTGATCAATGGTTATCTCACAGTGGATATGCACTTCGACCGCGAAGATCGTTTCTATGGTGCGTTAGGTTTTGATGGCGGTAAATTGTTTGGGCAAGGAAAGACAAAAGAGAACGAGTTACTCAACATTAACATGCGTTACGGACAATCTGCCGGAATCCAACGAACCGACTTATATATTGTAACAGGCTATTTCCCCAAAAAATTAGTCAATTGGCAAACTATTCTTAACGCCGGCAGTACAACTGCCCGCTATTATGTGTGGCCTATTATACGTTTGGCGAACCTATACCTCATGTATGCGGAAGCCTTAAACGAAGCGGAAGGTCCTAACGATGAGTCGATCCGTATGCTAGATTTAATACGCGAACGAAGTGGCTTGAAAGGTGTCAAAGAGTCATGGAATCAATATTCCAAAAATCCGAACAAATACAAAAGTCAAGATGGATTACGTGAAATCATCCGTCAAGAACGAACCATCGAATTGATGTTTGAAGGACAACGTCCTTGGGATATACGTCGTTGGAAAACAGCTACCCAAGAGATGAATATGCCTGTTAAAGGTTGGAATGTGTTTGAAAAAACGGAAGAGTCTTATTATAAAGTAACAAACATCTACGACCTATCATTCTATAATAAGCACTATTTTTGGCCGCTTAAGGAACGGACATTACAGGTAAACCGCAATCTGGATCAAAACCCTGGTTGGTAAATGGTTCTATTGTTTAATTTTATTCAAGAAAAAATGAAAAATACAGTTTTATTTATATTTTGGAGCTTCTATATGCTCGTTTTGGGGACTGCCTGCTCTGAAACAGATCTCAACAGTCCTAAGGTGATAGGAAATAAGCCCGATCCTGTAACGGAATATGAAGTGGAGAGCCTGAATGGAGGAGCCAAAATCAACTTTAAAATGCCGGCATCAGACGATTTATTGTATGTGAAAGCAGAATACACCTTGGCATCCGGGCAAAAACGAGAGACTCGCTCTTCTTTGTACAAAAATTACCTGACAGTAGATGGTTTCGAAAAAGCAGGTCAATATGACATCACGCTTTATGCTGTGGCAAAAGGGGAAGTATTTTCTGATCCGACTACAGTTACAATCAATGCATTAACTCCTCCTTATTTGCTTACACGTGAATCTATCGGATTAATAGCTACTTTTGGTGGTGTGAATATCAGTTTCAAAAATGAAGCTAAAGCAGATCTTTCTATTCAACTGATTGAAAAAAACGAAAAAGGTGCATGGGTAGAAAAATATACACATTATACCAATGCCGAAAAATCTGATTTTTCAGTACGAGGGTATGAACCTGAAACACGGGAGTTCGGAGTTTGCGTGAAAGACCGGTTTGGTAATCTGTCCGATACATTATTCAAAGCCTGTACTCCTATATACGAAGAACTGATACCCAAAAATACTTGGCAAAAATTTTCGCTTCCTGATGACCAAAATGAATCTCATCCCGGTTACACACAATGGCGTTTCGAAAGAATGTGGGACAATTCACTGGGGGGAGACAACATGTTCCATACTGGAAATCTGTTACCTGTATGGCCTGCACCATTTACAATAGATTTAGGTCATGCAGTCAGCTTTAGTCGTATGAAATTATTCCAAAGACAAAGTTCGCTCTACGCCAGCAATAACGTAAGAATTTTTGAAGTTTACGGTTCTAATAATCCAAACTTAGACGGTTCTTGGGACAGCTGGACCCTAATGGGAAGTTTCGAAGTAATTAAACCGTCCGGCTCCAGTGGAACAACAGTTACCGGAGAAGACAAAACGGTTGCTCAAAACGGACATGACTTTGAATTTTCTCCCTTACTACCTTCCTTCCGATACATTCGTTTCCGGATTTTAGAATCATGGGGAAGGATGGAATCTATCGCAATTGCAGAAATAACCTTTTGGGGAAAAGTTGAAGATTAAAAATAGAATATTATGAAGAACATACTAAAATACATTTTTATAGCAGTTGTGAGTACTTCCTTGTACAGCTGTGATGGAATTGATGAGACTTACAAAGAATTTTTGAAAGATTCTGATAAGCTATACCCCGGTAGAGTAGATTCTGTGCAAACCTTTACCGGAAAAGAACGGATCAAATTTAAATTCTTATTAAGCTCAGATCCGAAAGTGACTCATATACGGATTTTTTGGAATGGGAAGCTGGATTCGCTCGAAACCCAAGTTTCCCCTCAGGAGATTGGAAACTACAAAGAGGTATTGATTCCATCCGTCCCGGAAGGCGATCATACTTTCTATCTCATTACATACGACCATAACAACACGCCTTCTGTCCCGACTGAAGTCTTTTCAAAAGTGTATGGCAAAAATTTCCAAAATAAGTTGAGTAACCGATACATTGTGTCTAGCAGTCATTTCGTAGGAAATGATGTCGAAATACAATGGGATACTCCCAATATGTCGTATGCTGATGTGAAAGTGAAGGTGAATTATGAGAACACAATAGGTCAACAGCAAAGCGTGACTGTCCCTATGGATGAAATGAATACGGTTTTGAAGGATTATAAAACAGGGAAAACCTTTTCATATCAGACCTATATTCGGCCGGATACTACCTGTATGGATGAATTTGAGACTGAACTAAAAGAAGGACAAACTGTATTTTCATATTATGATGCCTTGAAAAATAATCCGGGTTGGACAATCAAAGCAGTATCAGACGAAGATCCTAACCGGCCTGCAACCCGTTGTATAGATGGATGCACAGATGAGAAAGATACAGCAGGACAGATTTCTTATTGGCACACAGATGGACAAAATGGAAATTACCCACATTGGGTGGTTATCGACATGGGGCAACCTATCCCTGTGGAAGCTTTCTACTTTGTACAACGAACCATCAGTTATAACAACCAACTAAAAGACATTGAGATCTTCACCAATGAAACAGGAGATGACACACAACCTTGGGTTTCTTTGGGGACATTTACTTTAAGTCGAAAAGAGGGACGCCAAAATGTATGGCTTGATACTCCAAAAGAAATGCGCTATATAAAGATTATTTTCAAAAACGATTGGGGCAATTCGAAAAACCTGTCGTTAGTTGAATTTGGTGCATTACAGCAGTGGAAATAAAAACTTGCTAGCATAACTATCAAAGAGGCTATGTCAAAATTCTGTTCAAACTATTTCGAATCAAGCATAAGATAGCAGGATTGTGAATTTTGATATAGCCTTATTTATTTTAAAATGTAACATGAAACGAAATGCAATGAAAAAAATAGACATCTTAT
Source organism: Parabacteroides caeci (assembly GCF_023656795.1). Lineage (NCBI taxonomy): Bacteria > Pseudomonadati > Bacteroidota > Bacteroidia > Bacteroidales > Tannerellaceae > Parabacteroides > Parabacteroides caeci. The sequence continues at coordinate 4,850 of NZ_JAMOKT010000084.1, read as the reverse complement.
TATGTACCTTATTACAACCCTTATGGATTTGTGCACAAACGATGTTGCCATTGACAAGCCCTTCGGAAACATTGAAGGCGGATATCCTGGTGAATGAAAAGTCTGTACGGATTGCATTGTCCGACAAGGGGGGAGAAAGTCGTGGAAGCGAAAACATTACAGCTGGAGCTGAAAGAAAACATGTTAACCGGAAACTGGCAGGTAGCCGGTCAGACGAGGACTTCGGCCGACCAGACCTGGCAACCTGTTTACGGGGAACGTTCGCTGGTAACAAACCGGTATAACGAACTGGAACTTTTATTGCGCTCCGATCAGAACCAAAAAGAAATGACCCTGTTCGTCCGCTTGTACGATGAAGGGTTGGCTTTCCGTTATGCCTTCGATAAGCTGGATTTCTGGAATTGTACGCTGACTGCCGAAAATACGCAGTTCCTTTTCAGTCGCGATTGCGATACCTGGGTGACCGGTATGGCACAAGGTGCTTATTCTAAAACGAAACTGAGTGCGCTGAAAGGTGTAGGAGACCGTCCGCAGGTAATTCAGGTAAGCGACCGGAAGTTCGTGGCAATCGGCGAAGCTGCCTTGGTGGATTATTCCCGCATGAAGCTGGGCAAAAGTAATGAGGGGATTGGTGTGCAGTCTGTCTTGTCCGGTCATGTGAATCTCGATTTAGCCGGTTACCAGTCTCCCTGGCGTTATGTGATGGTGGCCGACCATCCCGGACAGTTGGTGCAGAACAATGATTTGGTGTTGAACCTGAACGAACCGAACCAGATTCAGAATACCAGCTGGATTAAACCGGGAGAAGTGCTCCGTGAGGTGACTTTAACCACTGCCGGCTCTTTTGCCGCCATCGACTTTGCCGCTGAAAATAATATCGCTTATGTCGAGTTCGATGCCGGCTGGTACGGTGCAGAAGAAGATACGCTTTCGGATGCCACAACTGTTACTGTCGACCCGGCGCGTTCCAAAGGACCGCTCGATTTGCCGAAAGTGATTGAATATGCCAACGCTAAAGACGTAGGGATCCTGGTCTATGTAAACAAAAAGGCCTTGCATAAACAGCTGGATGAAATCCTTCCGCTGTATAAAAAATGGGGAATCAAAGGTATCAAATTCGGTTTTGTAAATGTCGGCGACCAATATTCGACAGCCTGGCTGCATCAGGCAATCCGTAAAGCGGCCAAATATGAACTCATGGTCGATGTTCACGACGAATACCGTCCGACCGGTTATTCCCGTACCTATCCGAACCTGATTACGCAGGAAGGTATCCGCGGAGATGAGGAAAGTCCGAACTTGAATCAGGCGATTTATACGTTATACAACCGTATGATTTGCGGGGCAGGCGATTACACGAATTGTTTCTTTGCCGAACGTGTGACGGAAAAGATGGGCGGACGTGCGGCTCAATTGGCTAAACGTATTGCTATTTACAGTCCATGGCAGTTTATCTTCTGGTATGACCGTCCTTACAACGCTCCGTCCCGTGCCGGTGGTGCCGGTTCTGCTGAATCGGTGATTAAGACGGATGCTATAACTGACTTTTATTGTTCGATTCCTGTTGTATGGGATGATACCCGTTTCTATGAAGGCGATATGGATTCGTATGCAGTCGTTGCCCGCCGTTCTGCATCCGACTGGTATGTCAGCGTCCTGAATGCCGGCGATAAACGGCAGGTTACCATTCCGACAGATATGTTGAATACCGCCTTCAAGTATAAACTGATTTTATATTACCAACCAGGCAATAAAAAGGATGTTGTTTGCGTAAAAGAAATCAAATGGCAAGGACAGGGTACTTTGACATTGGATGTGGAAAGCGATAGCGGATGCGTATTGCATGTCTCGAAAGTTAATGTAAACTAATTAAAAAAAAGTCCTAAATGAGACGTATACTTTTAAGTTCCCTATTATTTATAAAATAAAAAGATACTCTGTGTGGTGAAAAGAACGAATTATAAAGTTCGGAAACTATTCAGCACACAGAGAATATATATATCATTTCGTAAAAGAAGAAACTCTTAACCGTTCATCCTCCATGACAGCCACTGCATAACGCTTTCCCAATACATGCTGAGAGTTTCTATCAAAATGCAACAAGTTACCAGTATGCGTAAGTCCATGAGAAGATACTACTTTTGAAATTAAAACAATACAATACTTTATCCCGAACTTGCATTAATTATTGTTATCCCTTACTGCTGTTTAACAATTTCCCGAAGAAATTGAATATCTGCATTACACTATCTTTATCCTTGACTGGTATTTTCAGATGGGTTTCTCCTGTTTGCTTGTCTTCTTCAAGCAAGGAGGCAACCAGTCGTTCGGTTTTTTCAGGTGAAGAGAGGGTGCTTGCCAAACCATTAAAAAAGTCGATACCCGAACGAATCAGGCGATCTGCCGGAAGGTCATCGGGAGCAGAGGGTTCTACGGTAGAAGAGCGGGGTATCGATATTTCATTCTGCGGCTCGAATGTTTCTGTATCCACAGCTTGCGGGTCACTTTCCATAGGAAAGGAGACAGGTTGCTCGATTTCGTCCATTTGGATGGAAGGGACTGTAGTTCCCTGTTCGCCGGTGACATTTTCGATAGTTTCCATCAACCGGTTAAATTTGCTGTCCTCCAGGAAAATGGAGTCGATACCGTCGTCAAGCACCCCTTCCGACATGCCCGATTTGAAACGGAGCGTGCTGAGCATCCGTTCTTCGATGGTCCCTGCCGAAACAAAGTTGATGACTGATACGTTCTTTTGCTGTCCTAACCGGTGGATACGGGCGATACGTTGTTCCAAGACTGCGGGATTCCAAGGTATATCGAGGTTGACGATCAACGAAGCCGATTGCAGGTTAAGCCCGGTACTTCCGGCATCGGTAGAAAGGAATACACGGATCGACGGGTCTTCATTGAAGCCCAAGATTAGCTCTTTGCGTTTCTCGGAAGGAATGCCGCCATGGAGGTTTTTGTATGGGATACCGGCTTTATCAAGTTCTTGGGCCACCAGACGGGTCATCCGTTCCCATTGGCTGAAGACGACAGCTTTTTCGTTGCCATTACCGACCAGTTCCCTGAGGATATTCATCAGTTCGTCTACTTTCGTGTCGTAACGGGTAGATTGGTCAAGGATGTAACTGCTATCGGCAACCATCCGCATTTGTCCAAGGTTGAGCAGCAGGCGTTTGCGGTCGTTTTCGTTGAGAAATCCTTGCCGACGCCATTTGGAGACAAGGCGGTTGACCGAGTACCGGAAGTCATCGTGCATCGCCATCTGTTCTTTGGTGACAGGCACAGTCAGAATCTTATCCATTCGTTCAGGTAATTGCAGCAGCACTTCTTTTTTGCGGCGACGTATCAGCGAGTCCGACAGCAGCTGCCCGATATGGTTCAGTCCTTTGAAACCTATCACTTTTCCTGTTTCCGGATCAGTTACCTGATAGTCGTTCAGGAATTTGTAATAAGGGCCGAGGCAGAAAGGGTCAATATATTGTACGATGGAGTAAAGTTCCTCCAGCTTGTTTTCGAGCGGAGTACCGGTCAGGACGGTGAGATAGTCCGACTCAATACGCTTCACGGCAATGGCAATCTGCGTCTTCCAGTTCTTTATTCGTTGCGCCTCGTCAAGTACAACCATGTCTGAGTGTATATGTTTTAATACTTTCAGATCGTTGGCAACGCTGTTGTAAGAAACGATTTTGTAGAATTCGTTCCCACGGTATTGTTCGCGGCGCTTCAAGTAGTGCCCTTCGATGACATGCACTGTGCTATCGGTGAATTTCTTTATTTCCGATTCCCATTGGTATTTGAGTGAGGTAGGACAGATAATAAGTACGGAACTGATGCCACATTGTTTTTTCAGCAGTTCGGCGGTACCGATAGCTTGGATTGTTTTACCGAGTCCCATCTCATCGGCAATAAGGCTACGTCCGGCACGGGCGGCAAAAAGGATACCTTTTTCTTGATACGGGAAAAGTTTGGTTTTCAGTAATCCGTCAAGATGTCCATCTGAGAATCGTTGGTCCAGCAGGGCTGTCCGCATTTGTTTTTCGCGGCATGAGATAACGAAAGCCAAGGCATCATCGTAGCATCTGAATGTATCATCGATAGCAGCGGCCTGCTGTAGGAAGCGTTCAAAACGGATGTATGTTTCCGGTTTTAACACACGCTCGTTGGTGAAGTATTGACCGGCAAGTAACACAAATTCATTTTGGTGATTGCTACCGATGCGTATCTTCACTTCTCGTTTTCCTTTATAAGAAAGATAGACGGAGGTGTAGGGCGGGATGTGTTCTTCTTTCAGCCATTTCTTTCCTTTAGCTGATTGTCCGAGTTTGAGTTTGACGGCTTCGATATGTTTGCAAGTTCCGAGCTGGTTGGTTTTGAAATCGGGACAGGAACAATAATTCCATTCGCTGTTTTCCCCACGGAAAGCCACTTTGTATTTTTGGTTACTTTGCGGGTTTATGACCTGAAAATCACCGTTCCAGGGCAGCGATGAATCGAAAGGTTCGATTAAGAAAATACTCTTCATGGCAAATTGTTTACGCAGGGCGATTTGCCATTCTTCCAAAGTCATACCTTCCGGTTTGCGATAATAAGAAACTTTCTTTTGTTTTTCGTCTACATCGTTACCTTTCGATGCCTGTTTTTTCATGATTACTGAATTTGAATAGTTGATTTGGAAACAAAGGTAAACATTTTATCGACAAAATGGCATAGAACTATTCAAGACCAGGGCGACCGCACCAAAATTCCTCTAAAAAGTTTATCATTGCAAAATGAATACCTCTAATTATTTTTCAGAAGTGACAGATCCTCGTGTAACAGGTCGCTGTCTACATTTGTTGTCAGAT
>NZ_JAMOKT010000083.1:0-25051 GCF_023656795.1 Parabacteroides caeci | reverse complement strand
GCGTCTAAAGTAAGAGCTACCAAAGGGCTGTTGGTACACTCCTTTGGAAAATTGGCAATTGCTCTACTTTCTTATGTTAATTTTTAATCTTTGAATCAGGTCGCCAACTCCTGATTCGCATTAGTTACTTTATTTTGTGTAATGACAGCACCGGGGGGAACATCTCCGGTGATCCAGACGTTGCCACATATCGTGGCGCCTTTGCCGATGCGTATTTTTCCCAATAGCGTCGCATTGGAGTAGACAGTCACATTGTCTTCCAGGATGGGATGGCGGGGGATGCCGCGGATCGCGTTCCCGTTCTCATCGGGCGGCAGCTTTTCTCCGGCAAGGCTGACACCCTGGAAGATGCGTACGTTATTCCCGATCACACTGGTTTCGCCGATCACGGTACCCGTACCGTGGTCGATAGAGAAATAATGTCCTATCTGAGCTCCCGGATGAATGTCGATACCGGTTTCGGAATGAGCCATTTCGGTGATCATCCGGGGTATAAAAGGAACGCCCAGCTTATAAAGCTGGTGCGCTATACGATAATTGCCTATTGCCCGGAAGCCCGGGTAACAGAAGATAACTTCATTGATGTTTTGTGCTGCCGGATCGCCGTTGTAGGCGGCTTCGGCATCGGTGGCAAGCAGACAGCGCATTTCCGGCAGTGTGGAAATGAATGCTTCGGAAAGTTTTTTTGCCTGGCTGAGGATCTGCTCTTCCGCACAGGAAGTACAGTTGGTGTCGGCCAGGCAAAGGCCCGCATAGATTTGACGGCTGAGCAGCTCGTGCAACTTTTCAATATTGACCCCGGTATGGAAACGGATCGTCTGTGTACTGATCCGCGCATTCCCGTAATAGCCTGGAAACAGGATTGCACGGCACAAGTCGATGATCTCCTCCAGTACTTCACCTGAAGGCAATGCCTCTTCATCGCGGTAGGCATGAAACAGTTGTTTGTATGAACATTCGTCCGACAGCTTTTCTACTGTTTCATTCAATACCTTGCTATGCTTTTGCAATCCCATTATTTTGAAAGTCTTATTTTGGGCAAAAGTACATTAAATATCTGATATATGTGTACTTTTTAATATGTTAAAACTGCTTTGAAGTGCGTTTCAGGCGGCCGTTGATCAGTAAAGAAGTCGGAGAATGTCACCTTGAAGATGAGGAAACCGTCACGGGTGTAATCACATGAATAGGTTTCTGTCCATAAGATACTGTTATCCTTTGCATCTCTTCGGTGTACGGGATTTGGCAGTGCTGTTTGTGCTTCTGCATCATCATCAAAATCCAAATACATATAGGTCGTTATTAACCCCTTGCGATAAGTATCTGTATACAAGCTCATATCCTGATCGTCAATCCTGTATTCATAGATATAAATCGGATCCTTATTCTCGTTGTAGACCAATTCCCAATCACTCGATTTGACTTTTATATCCTCCTTTATCCACCATTCGGTAATACCGCCATCTTGTCCCGGAGGTCCCATCGGTCCTTCGCATGAAGCGAACAGGAACACCATTAAAAATATTGCTAACAGATTCTTCATAAATTTATTCTCTTAAATGTTTAGTATTTCTTGTGCGGTGCCCCGAACTCTTTGCATGTTACTTCATCGAGGTCTACCAGCCATATTTTTACGTTTTTCACAGCCGGGTCGGAATAACGGAATTCCTTGTTCGAATACTGTTTCATAATTATATCCAGCGCTTCCGTTTTCTTGTCGAAGTCTTCTTCAAACCGCACTTCGCCCCATGCGATAACGCTTTTGGAACGCATACGGTAACTGCAAGCCACCTCGGGATGCTGGAATACCAGATCATGGTCGGTGCTGAAGGTGATGCAAACCTTCGGGTTACGTTCCAGGATTGAGATACTTCGGCCTTCCTGCGCTGAATGTAAATAGATAACACCGTTCCGATAGCCAAAGTTCATGGGAATAACGTAAGGCGTACCATCCGTATCAGCCAGTCCGACGAAACAGACATCGCAACTGCGGATAATTTCCTCGATATGTTCTTTCTCTGTATGTACCAGTGTCTTCATTACTATTTTTAATTATGCTTTTGCAAACATAGTAAAAAAGTTCAACTTCTCGGACTTACTTCTGCGACTAATTCTTTCTTTTTTAAATATAAATGAGAATAACAGTCCCCCCAAGATCGTTCATGACTAAAAATTAGACTTCTTAATTGGCAAATAGCTAGAAAAAATTGAGCTATCCAACTGTCAAAGTGACTCATCTGTTACAGGTTCATTTGCCGTCTGCTTTAGCTGACGGTTTATAAGCAGGTTCTTTTTTGGCTTTAGCCACATTTCTCTCAGATAGAAAGCTTTAAGAAATGGGACTAAAGTCCAAAGAGATAGATTCTTTACTAGTCCGTCAGCTAAAGCAGACGGCAAATAGACCTGTAATAGTCAAGTGAGGTTGATGACAGGATAGTTCATATCTGATAATAAATGAAGCATTTACAACTGATAAATTCTGAACTAAGTGAATTCCGTGAACAGGTAAATAAGTCTTCTATCTGCTATTTGCACCAAACGGGAGTTAATATGCTGGGAATATACCATATACAAGATGGCGGGTGTTCCTTGTAAACTGTTGTGCACGATAGTTGTATCGGCGTGGTGAACTTGTCACTGTGTGTTCTCTCGTAGGTTACTGGCGATTATCTCAAAAGCGACTACCAACTAACTCATTAGTAGTTAGTTGGTATTACTAGCCTGTGCAGGGTAACCAACTACGGTGTACAGGGTAACCGGATAAGGTGTACACCCTAACCGACTAGGGTGTACAGGGTAGCTTTACCAGGTAAGGGCTTAAGATACAATAGGTAAGTGGGTATGTAATAGTTCCTCCTTTATCTATTTATAAGAAATGAAAGAACTAATTTAAAAAGTCACATTGCCGGATGAAAGGCAATGATAACTGATGCCGGCATTGCCGGAACGAAATGAGATTCATTTTTAACCTCCGTCGAGCGAAGCCTGCGCTGTATAAATCGCCCCCCCAATAAAGTTTTCAAATTTCACCTTTCAGATTTCATTGCACATAATTACTTGAAAAATAACGGATCAGCCTGAAGGGTGCCTTATACAAGAAGTAGATTCCGATAAGTAGGCATCCGTTTGCCAACCAATAGTTATCCGTTCGTCAACCCCTAGTTATCTATTTGCCGGCGGGAAGTTATCCGTCCCAAAAGTATAGGTGTTCCGAATTGTCAAGACAGCTTTTTGGATGACAAAGTTTATATGTTTGAAAACAAAAGTCTTATATTTTGTCGGCAGCTATTTAACCTTGAATTCTCGTATACATTTTTTGCAGTTTCATCCCTTCAGCCGGATGCATTGAAAAATACTCTATCCAGGGCATCTGAAAGCTGAAAGCAATAACATGCAATTCATAAGGAGAGCGAATCAGATAACAAACAGGCTTATATTTACGCTCTTGTATTTGATTCCGGGAATAGCTGTTTCCCAATTATAGAAATAATTGAGCTATCTGCTAATTATAGGATGAACCAATTAGTGACGGTGACTTCAGGCTGTAGGCCTGTAACAAACCAGCCCAGGGTTCTAACCCTGGGTTCCCTTGAATCCTTCTCTTTCTGAGGCACCCTGTAGGGGTGCGACAAGACGAAAAAGGTTGATATTTAGCTTGTCCCGCCCTTACAGGGCGGAAAGGCAGGAGCGAGTTTTCATAAACCTAGGGTTAGAACCCTGGGCTGGTTTGTTAAAGCCTTACAGGCTTACATTGACACCGTAAGAGCGGTTCGCGAACCGCACCTACCAACGACGCTACATTCAAATTTGATAATTATTGAAACACTCACATCTGATAAAATGTAAACTAAACCTTCTCCCTTTCCGGGCGATTTCCTATATTTGTAATTCCAATTAAATATAATACCTGTATGAATAAAACTATCCTGCTTGTTGTGTTTTGCTTTTTCTTGTTCGTTTCGGGGTATTCACAGGGAATACGCTTTGATTCTTACCCTTCTCATCCCCGGTTGCTGGTAAAGAAAGGAGAGGAGCAAAAGATTAAATCCGATCTGGCTCTTAATCCGGAAATGCTCCGGTTGCATAACTATCTTCTCAAGCAATGCGACGAACTGATCACGACGCCTGTGCTGGCATATAAAAAGGAAGGGAAACGTTTGCTGGCCGTATCGCGTGAAGCCTTGCGGCGTATCTTCTATCTTTCATATGCTTACCGGATGACAGGAGAGGATAAGTATCGTTTGCGGGCAGAGCAGGAGATGATTGCCGTGTGTTCGTTTGCCGATTGGAACCCGTCCCATTTTCTGGATACGGGCGAAATGACTATGGCTGTTGCAATCGGTTATGACTGGTTGTTCGATTGGTTATCTCCGGATACCCGGAGGCTGGTGCAGGAGGCTGTTCTGAATAAAGGATTTGCTCCGTCGAGGGATAAAAAATATAACTGGTTTCTGAGAGCGACCAATAACTGGAACCAGGTCTGTAATGCCGGGCTGGTTTACGGTGCGCTGGCTGTGTTGGAAGATCATCCGGAAGAGGCCCGTGAAATCATTGAACGTGCTTTATCTACAGTCGGTCTGACTTTGAAAGGCTATGCTCCCGATGGTGCTTATCCCGAAGGATATAATTATTGGGGATACGGGACTACCTTCCAGGTTCTTTTGAATGCAGCGTTGGAATCCGCCCTGGGGACTGACAGCGGCCTTTCTTCGGCTGAAGGTTTTCTGGCTTCTGCCCGTTTTATGCAGTTTATGACCGGGACGACCGGTAAATGCTTTAACTTCAGCGATTCCCGCGAGAGTGTCTTTGCTTTGCCGGCTATGTACTGGTTTGCCGACAAGCTGCAAGATCCTACACTGCTTTGGAATGAAAAGGATATGCTGAGTCGGGCGGAGTTGTCCTTTTCGGATGAGGAGAGCCGTTTCCTTCCGTTGATTCCGATTTATGGTTCTCAATATAAAATGAATGAACTGGCGCCTCCTTCCATGAAATTGTGGGCGGCAAACGGACAGACGCCTGTCGTGCTGGTCCGTACGGGATGGGAAAATGGAGAAGGTTTCTATCTGGGAATAAAAGGCGGAACGGCTTCGACCAGCCATGCCCATATGGATGCCGGATCGTTCGTTTTCGACGCTTTGGGTGTTCGCTGGGTGCAGGACCTGGGACTGCAGGAATATTATTCGCTGGAAAAGGAAAATGTAGATTTATGGAACATGTCGCAGAACGGGCAGCGCTGGAATGTGTTCCGTTATAATAACCTGGCACATAATACGCTGACTGTAAATGGCAAATACCATGATGTGAAAGGTTTTGTACCTGTGACAAATATCTATTCGGAAGCGCATAAACTCGGAGCCTCTCTGAATATGACGGGCTTGTTCGGCGGAGAATTGGAAAATGCCGTCCGTGAAGTTGCTCTGATCAATGAAAAATATCTGTCGGTGATTGATCGTGTAAAGGCTGGCAGTCAACCGGTAACTGTCAGATGGACGATTGTGACCGGGGCCATTCCCCGTGTATTGGACAGTCATATGGTGGAACTGACAAAAGATGGCAAATGTATGCAACTGATCGTCGATAGTCCATCCGTAACTTCTGTGTCCGTCCTTGATAATGTATCGAAGAATAGTTATGATGCTTCCAATGAGGGAACCTGCCGTATCATTTTCGATGTAAATCTGGAAAGCGGGCAGGAGAGCGATATTAAAGTCCGGCTGGTTCCTGCTGCTGACTGATAATTACCAGAACAGTGCCGTCACCGTTGCGCCAATCGTAAAATAGTGCATTTTGTGCTTGCTTAAATGGCTCTCGCCGTAGACTGGTTGGCTGTCCCTGAGGCTGGTTAAGATTTCGTAAGGTGCTTTCAGGAACGTATAATCGTAATCTACGAACATACGGATACCCAGGTTGCGGTTGACAATTCCGGTCGCTGAAATGCCTGTACGTAAAACGTAGTTACTGCTGCCGTTGCCTTTCATGAAAGCAATATTATTTATGGTTCCGTATGGGGCCTGCTTTTCCTGTAAGTCCATTTCCACTTCATTTTTCACCAGATAGGAATATCCGGCCTGGAACTTTGTTCCTAAAAGCAATTTACTAGCCACTGGTAACGAAAAATAAGGCCCTGCCGTAAAAGTAAAAACACCGGTCGGATCGGCATGGACGCGGGTGATGTCATATCTGGTCGAAGGGGTTGTTCCTGTATATAGCGACATGTCGAATGCCATCGGACTTGCCAGCGCTGTTATTTCGCCGCCGATACCGAAATAAGGATTGAAGAAGTAACCGCCTTTTACGCTGACATTGGTTGCTCCCGGCGAGCTCAGGCGTATATTTTTTCCGATCTCTATACTTCCGTTGATGATGCTGTATCCAAAAGAGAATTCGAGGAATGACGGGCGTCCTCCTTTGGGGGCAGACTCTTTGAGCTTGTCAGGGAGATTCAAGCCTTTGTCCTTGAAGATAAGGTCTGCCAGAAAATATCCCAACTCTGTGGATAAAATACCGATACCGGCACCGGTCAGTACGTCGCTCAGCCAGTGGCGGTTGTTCAATTGTCGGCTGAAAGCAGTGGCTGTGGCCACTGTATATCCCCCGATACTATATAACGGACTGCGTGTCAAGCCATATTCCCGGTGCATGATGGTGGCGGCCATGAAAGCGGTTGCCGTGTGTCCCGAAGGGAAAGAGTTGTTCTTTGAGCCGTCGGGACGTTCCCGTTTGATCGTATATTTCATGCTGTTGACGGTAGCGGCCATGATCGTTGCCGAAAAAGCGTTCGATACGATCATCCGGGGCCATGAACTGCGGTTTTCCATACCGCCGAGCTTCATCCCGTAAACGGCAAGTAGCGGAGTATATTGCAGGAAATCATCGTATCTGTAATGGAAGTTGGGGGTATGCGTATTGCGCAATGTCCGGAATTTATCACCCTGTCCATATGTTATGGCAGAAATGGCAAAAAGAGGAACAGGGATACGCAGCATCTGGTATACTTTATTCTCTGATATTTTGTTGTAAGTGGTTTCAAATTGGCGTTCTTTATTTATGAATCTCGTACTATCTTTCCACTGAGCACAAACAGACGGTATAAAAATCATCATAAATAAGAAGCTCAGCATTTTACGTTGTAACATACGATCCCCTGATTATGCCGCGAAGATATAAAAATGCCGGTTAGTACTGATTACATTTCTGTTAATTTATTTATTGAATAGGATTTACCGTTTATCCCTCCTGAAATGTATAGGTTTGATTGACGAAATATTTCTTTAATCGTTTGCGTGATACGTGTATTTAGCATACCTTTGCCTGATAATTGAGTATACTGATATGAATTTCTAAAAACAATTAAATAACTTAAATTATTATCTTATGTGGTTACTTAATTCTTCTATCGGGAAGAAGCTGATAATGAGTGTATCAGGCCTTTTTCTTGTTTTGTTCTTATTGTTCCACTTGTCAATGAATGTGGCGGCTGCTTTTTCGGGAGAAGCCTATAACATGATTTGTTCATTGTTGGGAGCAAATTGGTATGCCGTGGCAGCAACATTGGTGCTGGCTGCAGGCGTTGTGATTCACTTTGTGTATGCTGTCCTCCTTACACTGCAAAACCGTAAGGCTCGCGGTAACGACCGTTATGCAATTAACGCTCGTCCGAAAGGTGTGGAATGGGCATCTCAGAACATGCTGGTACTGGGTATTATCATTATCCTGTTCATGGTGTTGCACTTCAGCCAGTTCTGGTATAAGATGATGTTCGCCGAACTCCTTGGCAATCACATGGTAACACTTTGCGACGGAACAACAACCGTATCTCCTCAGGACGGTGCAGCGTTTATCAACTACTATTTTCAGGGTAATATCCTGAATACAGTGCTGTATCTGGTATGGTACGTAGCTTTGTGGTTCCACCTGACTCACGGGTTCTGGAGCGCTATTCAGACTATCGGTTGGAGTAACACGATCTGGATGAACCGTTGGATCTGCATTTCCAAGATTGTAGCAACCGTTATTTGCGTAGTGTTTGCTATCATTACTATCGTTTTCTACCTGAATGGTGTAGGTGGTGACTATGTAGCTGTTTGTGCAGGACATTAATTTAAGGTGTAACAATATTGAAAATAAATCATTATGACTCAAATAGATTCTAAAATCCCTCAGGGCCCGTTGGCTGAGAAGTGGAAAAATTATAAAGATCATCAGAAACTGGTGAACCCCGCAAACAAACGTCGTCTGGACGTGATTGTAGTTGGTACTGGTCTGGCCGGTGCTTCTGCTGCTGCCTCTTTGGCAGAAATGGGATTCAACGTATTGAACTTCTGTATCCAGGATTCTCCCCGTCGCGCACACTCAATCGCTGCACAGGGTGGTATCAATGCTGCAAAGAATTATCAGAATGATGGTGACTCTGTTTACCGTCTGTTCTACGATACAATCAAAGGTGGTGACTATCGTGCCCGCGAAGCAAACGTTTATCGTCTGGCTGAAGTTTCCAACTCTATTATCGACCAGTGCGTAGCACAGGGTGTTCCTTTCGCTCGCGAATACGGTGGTCTGCTGGATAACCGTTCGTTCGGTGGTGCTCAGGTATCTCGTACGTTCTATGCCCGCGGTCAGACCGGACAGCAGCTGTTGCTGGGTGCTTACTCTGCTTTGAGCCGTATGATCGGTTTGAACAAAGTAAAGATGTATACCCGCCACGAAATGCTGGACGTTGTGAAGGTGGATGGCCGTGCCCGCGGTATCATTGCACGTAACCTGATCACAGGTCAGATCGAACGTTTCTCTGCTCATGCTGTAGTTGTTGCAACAGGTGGTTATGTAAATACTTTCTTCCTGTCAACTAACGCGATGGCTTCCAACGGCTCTGCTGCATGGCAGTGCTACAAGAAAGGTGCTTACTTCGCTAACCCTTGTATGGTGCAGATCCACCCGACTTGTGTACCGGTGAAAGGTGACTATCAGTCTAAGCTGACTTTGATGTCTGAATCATTGCGTAACGACGGTCGTATCTGGGTTCCGAAGAAACTGGAAGATGCAAAAGCATTACAGGCTGGAACTAAGAAAGGTAAAGACATTCCTGAAGCAGACCGCGACTACTATCTGGAACGCCGTTATCCGGCATTCGGTAACCTGGTTCCGCGTGACGTGGCTTCACGTGCCGCTAAAGAACGTTGCGACGCCGGTTTCGGTGTGAACAACACAGGTCTGGCCGTGTTCCTCGACTTCTCCGATGCTATCAACCGTCTGGGTAAAGAGGTTGTAAAAGCTAAATATGGTAACTTGTTCGACATGTACGAAGAAATTACCAACGACGATCCATATGAAACTCCGATGATGATTTATCCTGCATTGCACTACTCGATGGGTGGTCTGTGGGTTGACTATGAATTGATGACTTCTATTCCGGGTCTGTTCGCTATCGGTGAAGCTAACTTCTCTGATCACGGAGCTAACCGTCTGGGTGCTTCTGCGTTGATGCAGGGATTGGCCGATGGCTACTTTGTATTGCCTTATACAATCCAGAACTATCTGTCCGACCAGATCCAGGTTCCGCGTTTCAGTACCGACCTGCCTGAGTTTGCAGAAGCTGAAAAGGGTATCAAAGACCGCATCAAGAAATTGATGAGTATCAAGGGTAAAGAGTCGGTAGATTCTATCCATAAGAAACTGGGTCATATCATGTGGGAACATGTAGGTATGGCACGTGATGCAAAAGGTTTGCAGGAAGCTATCCAGATGTTGAAAGAGTTGAAGAAAGAGTTCTGGAGTAATGTATATATTCCGGGTGAAGCCGATAACCTGAACGTAGAGTTGGATAAGGCATTGCGTTTGGCTGACTTTATTGAGATTGGTACATTGATGGCACACGATGCATTGGACCGTGCCGAATCTTGTGGAGGACACTTCCGTACAGAGCACCAGACCGAGGAAGGCGAAGCCCTGCGTCATGACGATAAGTTCATGTACGTATCTTGTTGGGAATACCAGGGTGAAGACAAAGACCCGGTTATGCTGAAGGAAGATTTGAACTATCAGTTCGTTGTTCCTCAAACACGTAACTACAAGAAGTAATAATCATCAATCACAAAAATTAGAATCATGGATAAAGATATAAAAGTAACACTTAAAGTTTGGCGTCAGAAAAGTCCGAAAGATAAAGGACAATTTGAGACTTACCAAATAGACAAAATCAATCAGAGTGTTTCTTTCCTGGAAATGTTAGACATTTTGAATGAACGTTTGGTCAGTGAAGGTAAAGAGCCGATCGTATTCGATCACGACTGTCGTGAAGGTATCTGCGGTATGTGTTCTTTGTATGTAAACGGACATCCGCACGGACCTGCAACCGGCGCAACTACTTGCCAGCTTTATATGCGTCGTTTCAATGATGGTGAAACTATTACAATTGAACCGTGGCGTTCAGCCGGTTTCCCGGTAATCCGCGACTTGATGGTAGACCGTTATGCTTACGATAAAATTATCCAGGCAGGTGGTTTCGTATCAGTGAACACAGGTGGTGTACCTGATGCCAATTCAATCGCTATTCCTCGTGCAGATGCTGAAATGGCTATGGATGCTGCTGCATGTATCGGTTGCGGTGCTTGTGCTGCTGCTTGTAAGAACGGTTCGGCTATGCTGTTCGTTTCTGCAAAGGTGAGCCAGTTGGCTCTGTTGCCTCAGGGTAAGGTAGAAGCTGCTCGTCGTGCAAAAGCAATGGTTGCCAAGATGGACGAACTGGGCTTCGGTAACTGTACCAACACACGTGCTTGCGAAATGGAATGTCCGAAGAACATCTCTGTCAGTAACATCGCCCGTTTGAACCGCGAGTTCATCTGTGCTAAATTGCAAGACTAATATACATTATATATATGTATGTCCGGAGAGGCGTTGCTTATGGCGGCGCCTCTTCTTTTTTGCCCCTATTTTAACATTTCTGAAGTCATAGATAAATATCTTGAATGTTGTTAGTGTTTCTTATATGCTATACAACACTAATTAGCATTTTAACTATTGACAAGTTGGAGAATACCTGTATCTTTGTACTGTGGTTTTTTCATAATAGTATTAGATTTAAGGTTAACAAAGTTGGTTAGGGCTTGTCGTGAGACAGGCTTTAATTGTTTATAGGGGTTTGCGTCCGGCATATCCCTTTTTTAGCTCTCCCTGTATTCCTGCGGAGTCATTCCTACATGTTGCCGGAAATATTTGTTGAAGAACGAAAGGTTGTCGAAGCCCAGGGCGAATGCAATCTTCTTGACCGGCATATCGGTCGATTTAAGCTGTGCTTTGGCATCCATAATGATGATATTGCTCAGGATATCCAATGCAGTCCGCCCGCTGACCTTTTTTATCACATAACAGAAATGCTGCAAGGTGATGTTAAGCCTTTTGGCGTAATAAGACACGCTATGCTCTTTCGTGTAGTTCTCCATCGCCAGCTGTACGAACTCCCGGCATATTTCCATATTACGCGTCATGGGAGCATTGCTATATGGCGTATGATTCCTGTATAATTCAATAACCCCTTGCATGAAGATGGTGAAGACTGCTTTGATGATCTCCTTATTTTCGATGGTTTTAGGCATGGAATAAGCATTGATCAGCAAATCGAAAGCCTGTTGGTAGAGTAAGGATATATGCTCTGGCAGAGGCATGATCGGACTGTCGAATATGACAGGCAGATAGTTCGTAATCGTCTTTATATAATTGATATGGCTGACGAATACGGAAGAAAAGCCTGCAAAACAGAGTTTTACATCATCAGAAACCTCATGTATCTGAATGAAACAACCCGGGGGCAAGGTGACAAAGTCGTTTTTCCGGATGGTAAACTCAGTTAAGTTTACAGTCGCATGGACTGTCCCTTGTACGCAAAGCACGAATATACCCGCCTTGATCTTGCACGGGAAACGTCCGTACTGGTTCAGTATTTCACCTGTAATACTGTTTCCTACAATAAAATCTACCGGGAGGTCGAATTTAGGAATATTGTCTTCCATACTTTTATATACACTTAATTGAATATACAAAGATAGTTTTTTTGAGACAAGTTAGTCGATAATCTTAAATATAGAACATCGAATCCCACAAATGGAGATTGTTTTGTGCTATATAATAGTTGAAATTTGCGAATGTTTTCAAGTCTTGCTGATAGATTTGTTGGGATGGTATATATTTGTCTATCTGCTGAATAAGATATGGGAGCTAATACTAATAGAGAAATCTAATCGATAATAACAATGAGTACGAAAAGAACAAAGAGCTCTTTCAGGACAATGAGCACAAACAGAAAATTAGAATCTGTTTTCCTGTTTGTCACAGGACGGTGTAATGCCAAATGTAAAATGTGTTTCTATGCAGAAGACATGGATAAAAAGGAGAAAGACCTGACTTTTGAAGAAATCAAGACAATCTCCGAAACAGCCGGGCAGTTCAACCGTTTGTGGGTATCCGGCGGTGAACCGACACTGCGTGAGGAGTTACCTGAAATTATTGAAATGTTCTACAAGAATAACGAGATAAAGGATGTGAATATCCCTACCAACGGATTGAAGCCTGACCGGATCGTCGCCTGGGTAAAACAGATCCGCCAGAATTGTCCGGAACTGAATATCAACCTAAGCCTTTCATTGGACGGTTTCGGCGATACGCATGATATACAGCGCGGAGTGCCCGGCAATTTCTACAAAGCAATGGGGACACTGAAGCTGATCGAAAAAAACTTTGCTGACGACGGCAGGGTTTTGAAAAACCTGGCAACCGTAATTACCAAATATAACGAGAATGAAGTCGAGGATCTGATGATATGGATGCTGGGACGTTTCCATCTTTCCAATCATATTATCGAAGCTGCACGCGGCATGACCCGCGACGACGGAGTGAAAGTTCTTACCGAGCCTACTTTACGCGCCTTGCAGGATAAGGTTGTTCCTATTTATAATGTATATGGGGAGCGTATGGCGGAGGAAACCGGTGGTTTCAGAAAACCTATCGCCCGTTTCTTCTACCTGGGTTTCATACGTACATTATATAATGTACGTGCGACCAATATCGATCATCCGACCCCCTGGGGCATGGATTGTACGGCCGGCGAAACAACATTGGTAATAGACTATGACGGCCGTTTCCGTGCCTGCGAACTTCGTGAACCGCTCGGCAATGTCAAGGATTATGACTGTAATATCGCAAAGATTATGGAGAGCGATGCCATGAAGCAGGAGATTGCCGCTATCGGTCATGGCGATACCGCTAACTGCTGGTGTACGCATGGGTGTTGGATCACTTCATCGCTTGTTTTCAACCCTCGCAAGATGATTACGCAGGTCTATAAAGGATACCGGGAGATGAAGAAGCTGAACCGTCCTCTGAATATCAGTGAAGACCTTTTGCAGAGCATCGAACGCAAATATGCCTTGGACGAACAGAAACTGGTGGAGCTGGGAATTCGTAATTAAAATAGTTCCGATAACGGATCATTTATAAAGATAAAGCCGGTTGACGGGAAATATACCTCTGTTAACCGGCTTTATTGTGTTTTAGGGGATAATTGTCAAATTATCCGGTAGAATTGCCATTTCCCATAGGGGAAAAATGTCGGATCTTTGCATCATAAGTTAAACTGATAAACAAAGAAAGACATGACTACTAAATTAAAAGATTTATTCGACACATTTCTGAACATTGCAGCTTCTTCACAGAAACTGGGTATTAACTTGATCCGCGTAGCTATCCTGATTATATTCGTATGGATCGGCGGACTGAAGTTTTGGAACTATGAGGCGGAAGGGATCGTCCCCTTTGTGGCAAACAGTCCGTTTATGAGCTTTTTCTATGCAAAGAGTGCACCGGAATACAAAGAATATAAGTTAAAAGAAGGTGAATTTAATGAAGCTAAGCATCAGTGGCATGTAGAAAACAATACCTATATTTTTTCACATGGACTAGGCATTATGATTATGGCGATCGGTATCCTGACTTTCCTGGGTATATTCTCACCGAAAATCGGACTGGTAGGTGCCGGACTGGCTATAATTATGACTATAGGGACCCTCTCTTTTCTTGTCACTACCCCTGAAGTATGGGTGCCGGATTTGGGTAGCGGCGAACATGGCTTTCCTCTATTGACAGGAGCAGGCCGGCTAGTAATAAAAGATACGGCAATCATAGCCGGAGCGATCGTGGTATTGTCCGACTGTGCACAACGTATATTGAAGAAGAAATAGGAACAAAAAGTGTTTATTTTAACACTTTGGAAGTAAAAAACAAACATATTGAACCTTGTTAGCTTTTCTTATAGTGTATGAAACACCATTTAGCATTAAACCTCTTGACAGGTTAGGATTAAGCAGTATATTTGCATCGTGGTTTTTTCATAATAGTATTAGATTTAAGGTTAACAAAGTTTGATTAGGGCTTGTCGTGAGACAGGCTTTAATTGTTTATAGAGGTTTGCATCCCGAAATGCAAGCCTTTTTTCTTTTAAATATGGCATTCTCTGAAAAATAAGTTTATCCGGATAGGATGGATTGGTTTGCATCTACCATTCCGTTTCGTATTCTGTTGGGTTTGCTGGGATGGATTATTTTGGCCCAGTGGTATTATATCCGTTGGAAGGAGTTGCAGATGGAGATACAGGAGGAACAGAGAAAAGAAGAAAGGGAAGAAGAAAATGTTCCGGCGGAAACAGGCGTATCGTCACCGGAAGAGGAAGCAATACTGGATCGCATCTCTGTGAAGGATGGCAGCCGTATCCATCTGATCCACCTGGAGGAGTTACTTTATATTCAGGCCAGCGGTGACTATGTGGCACTCTTCACGACCGACGGGCAGTATATAAAAGATCAGACAATGAAATATTTTGAATCGCATCTGCCGGCAAACCTGTTTATCCGTATTCACCGTTCCTGTATCGTTAATAGTGAGCAGATCATGCGTGTGGAACTGTTCGGAAAGGAAAGTTACCAGGTTCGTCTTAAAACAGGGGTCTGTCTGCGTGCTAGTCTGACCGGATACAAGTTGCTTAAAGAACGTCTTTCTCTATAGATTTGGCTGTTTTAACTGTTAAAATTAGCAGTTTTTGTCTGTATTGTATAAAGTTTTGTGTTCGGAAACAATTTTTAGCTACAATGCCCGAAAGGCTTAACATATATTGTCTGTAAAAGACTTGACAAACGCTTGTTTCAGGCTTATCTTTGTACTATGGTTTTTTCATAATAGTATTAGATTTAAGGTTAACAAAGTTGGTTAGGGCTTGTCGTGAGACAGGCTTTAATTGTTTATAGGGGTTTCTTTTATCCCTTTCATCTTTATTTTGCCTTTGACATTGTTATTGACTTTCATCAATAATTACAGAAAACCAAAAAAGTTGAGGGAACTAATGCAGACGGTTTTGATGCGTTACGAATGGGATGGTCCTATCAATCAAACCGGACGGTTGCAGTTGGAATGCAGGAAGGACCATTTTCTGTTTAGAACGGAAGTTTTGCAGCAAATGAATCCCAAAGGGCGTAATGTGTCTTTGATTTTCATATCCGTCCCTTTTTATGTGCCGGTGGAAATAGAGAATGTATACGGCGATGATATAATTGCTTATCTGAAAGGCAAGTCTCTTTTTGTGATTGAGCCAGATATGGCTTGTTTGGGAATGTCGTTTGAAATGTTCCGGAAACTGGATTTGCGTGAAGATATTGATCAGTTGATTTATGTGATGAAACGTTTTTCCCTTCGTCCCGGAACACTCTTCAAGGCGCAGGATATAACTTTGAAAGTTCCTGAAACACTGGAAATACAGGCGCTATTCGTTTTCGGTCAAAAAATAGACCAAAGGTTTCTGAATTGGGCTAACCTGATGCTTGATGCCGGATTTGTGAGTGAGAATATGAAAATTATGGCTGAACAAGCATCTCTGACTCTCCCTAAAAAAGAATTGAAGAAAAGAGTGGAGGTGATTTTCCTGGAGTTTAATTTGTATTTCTCTAAAGAGACTGCATTAAATAATTATTTGATATTCCTTATACTGGAAGAACAGGAAGAACGAAGGTCTGTTGGGGAGATTATACAATGTTTGGCCAGTCTCTATCAATCTTCCAGGCTGCCTCTATTGCAAGAATATGATCTGTTATATAAGGCTAAAAGGACATTGGATGAAACAGGAGAACAGAAGTTCTGGACGGCAGACCCGCTTTTGACGGTCGATAATGTGGATACTTATATATTAACCTATTTGACCAGAAGGCTAGCTGACTTGATAGCCTCTCGAGAAAAGGATCAGTGATCGATCATCCCTTTGTAACAGATGCGTCAAAAAATGACGTAAATGTTGCATTTTTATTAAACCTCTATGAATTAAGCGCATAATTACAAATAATTGGCGAGTTCGTGCTTTTTGTGCTATTGTTTATTGATTTAGTTTGCACCATCAACCTTGAATAAGTAAAATAAATTTGATAGACATGAAAGCACTATTGTTAACTGTTGCCCTGCTGCTGGGGTGCGTAACCGTTTCCTCACAGGATAAAGATACGGGGATAATTACCGTTTCTACAAACGATCTGAGTATGGTCTTTTCTATCTCTCCGGATAAGAAAGTAGTGTATAACTATTTTGGTGATAAATTCCAGGACGTTTCCCCTTTCCTTCATAAGAAGTATAAAGAACAACCGGATAACGGAATCGGTTATGCTCCGGTAATCTATCCGGCTTACGGAGGACGTTTTTTCCTGAATCCGGCATTGAAATTGACCCATGACGACGGTGTTCAGACAACCGAATTAATATATGCAGCTCATCAGGTAAAGAATATAGATAATAATAGAATAGAAACAGTGATACAATTGAAAGATCCTTTGTATCCGGTTTTCGTTAACCTGAACTTTACGGCTTATCAGAAAGAAAATGTAATCTGTCAGTCAGTCTCCATATCCCATCAGGAGAAAAACAAGCTGGCTGTCGAGAATATTGCCTCCGCTTATCTTCCCCTACACGCAGATTCTTATTATCTGACCCATTTCCACGGAGCCTGGGCTTCCGAAATGCAACTGGTAGAAGAACAACTGACACCGGGTGTAAAACGGGTGGAATCCAAGAAGGGGATACGTACTACCCAGTCTGAAAACTCTTCTTTCCTGCTTTCCCTGAATGGCCCTGCCAATGAAGACAGGGGCGAAGTGTATGCCGGCTCCCTGGCCTGGTCGGGTAACTATCTGTCTTCCTTTGAGATTGACGAATGCGGTTTGCTGCACGTCATGAGCGGGATGAATGATTTTGCCTCTACTTATAATCTGGAACCGGGTAAAACGTTGCAGACTCCGGAAATGGTCTGGACATACAGCTCTACCGGTAAGGGACAGGTATCAAGAAACCTGCACGACTGGTCGCGTAACTATGCATTGGCCCATGGAGATCAGGAATTGCCTATTGTCCTGAATAGCTGGGAAGGCGCTTATTTCGATTTTAATGAAAAAACGATTACGGATATGATCGATGACGCCGCTGCTTTCGGTGTTGAAATGTTCGTGCTCGATGACGGATGGTTCGGAAATAAGTATCCCCGTAATTCGGATAAGGTCAGTCTGGGAGACTGGCAGGTCAATAAAAAGAAACTGCCGCGCGGAATAGATTATCTGGCTAAATATGCGGTAGGAAAAGGTCTTAAATTCGGTATCTGGATTGAGCCTGAAATGGTAAGCCCTAAAAGCGAACTGGCAGAGAAGCATCCGGAATGGATCGTCAAGAGCGGTAAACGTGATATAATCCCGATGCGTAACCAGTGGTTACTCGATTTGAGTAATCCGGAGGTACAGGACTTTGTCGTAAAGACATTTGATGAAGTGATCGCTTTGTCTCCTGATATTTCTTATATAAAATGGGATGCCAACCGCCATGTCGACAATTTCGGTTCTGATTATCTTTCTAAAGAAGACCAGACTCATTTCTGGATCGAATATACAAAAGGGCTGTACAGTGCTTACGAACGGATTCGTACAAAACATCCGGATGTTCTTATCCAGTTGTGTTCTTCGGGTGGCGGCCGTCTCGACTTCGGTGCGTTGAAATATCATGACGAGTTCTGGGCTAGCGATAATACCAATTCGCTCGACCGTATATTTATCCAATACAGCACAAATCTTTTCTTCCCGGCAAAGGCTACGGCCGCCCATGTTTCGACTACTCCGAATCATCAGACGGGAATGATGGCGCCGCTGAAGTTTCGTTTTGATGTGGCGATGACAGGCCGTCTGGGTATGGAGCTGCAACCCAAAGACCTGACCGGCGACGAACTACCTTTCGCTGAGCAAGCTATAAAGAATTATAAACGTATCCGCCCGATCGTACAGTTCGGAGACCTCTATCGCCTGAAATCTCCTTACGATGGAACCGGCTGGGCTTCACATATGTATATATCTAAGGATAAAAAGGAATCGGTATTTTTTGCTTATAGCCTGAAATACCACGGACGTACAACATTCTTTGAGACCAGATTGAAAGGACTGGACCCGGCTAAAATGTATAAGATCACTGAGTTGAACAAAGCCGGGAACAGCACCTTCTATGGCGACGGTCAGGTTTTCCCCGGTGATTATCTGATGAAAGCCGGAATCAGCCTGACGATAGGGAATACTTATGAAAGTACTGTTCTGCTGATTACGGAGCAATGAAAACACACACATAAATTATCAATACATGAAACTCATCAATTTAAATCTGCTGCTATTGCTCGCCCTGCTTGTATCCTGCGGCGAACCATCCGTTTCTTCGGGAAAGTGGACGGTTAGCTATGACCAGGTGCAGAAAGGCCATCGCATCGAAAAGGAGAATCAGCTTCTTTCCGATGGGGTTTACGCCTCCTACAAGTTGGGTGATAAGTTGGTCACGACCCGTGACTACAAAAAGAGCAGTTCGAAAGTCACCGCTATCAGCGATGCTTTCGGCCAGGGTTCATTGTTGCAGGTGACCTACACGGATAGCAACCTGCCTACGCTTGTACAGTCTTTCTACATCTATCCGGAGAAAGATTATCTGCTGACGGAATTTACTCTTCAGGGAGGAGCCGCTGACGTTGAATCGAATTATATGGCCCCGGTTACTATCGACCGCATGCCGGCCGTGTTGGCTGAAGGCGATAACCGCGCGTTATTCCAGCCTTTCGATAACGATTGCTGGATACGTTATCAGTCTCATCCGCTCACTTTCGATCAATTACGTAGCTATGAAGTAGCGACTGTCTTCAATAATGACGACCGTAAAGGTTTTGTCATCGGTTCAGTGGAACACTCCGACTGGAAGACCGGCATCGATATGGGGAAAGGCGACCGTAATAATATCGGTTCATTGGTTTGCTTCGGTGGCGTTGCCGATTCGTTAACACGCGATTCAAAGGCACACGGTGCTTTGAATGGAAAAGTGGTAAAGTCTCCTAAGGTATTTTTTGGTATCTTCAACGACTGGCGTGCCGGACTGGAAGAGTATGGAAAAGCGAATGCGGTGGTTGCCCCTGTAAAGAGATGGCCGGGTGCCGTTACCTTTGGTTGGAACAGCTGGGGCGCGTTACAGTTCAGGCTGAATCATCAGAATGCAATTGAAGTATCCGACTTTTTCAAAGAAAACCTGCAAAATAACCATTTCGTCAATACAGACGGGAATGTGACGATCGGTCTCGATTCAGGCTGGAACAGTTTCACGGAAGAAGAGTTGAAAGACTTCGTAAATCATTGTACTGCCAACGGCCAGATTCCCGGTGTGTACTGGACGCCTTTCACCGATTGGGGAAAACATCCCGAACGGACGATCAAAGACGCTCCTGACTATAAATACCAGGATGTCTACCTCTACGCCAACGGTCAGCCGCAGGAACTGGACGGTGCTTATGCCATCGACCCGACCCATCCGGCTATCGAGGAGATGATGAAGAAAACATCCGATCTTTTCCGTCGTTGCGGTTTCAAGTATGTAAAGATGGACTTTATGACGCATGGTGCGATGGAAGCCGACAAATGGTATAACCCGGAAATCCGTACAGGTATCCAGGGATATAATTACGGTATGCAGTTGTTGAATAAGTATTTCGGTGATATGTATCTTAACTTATCCATCTCGCCTGTATTCCCGGCCCATTATGCCAACTCACGCCGTATCGCCTGTGATGCCTGGAACAAGATCAAGGATACCGAGTATACGCTGAATGCCCTTTCTTACGGATGGTGGCAGGATGAGGTGTATCAGTATAATGATGCCGACCACCTGGTGCTGCGCGAAGCTACCGAAGGCGAAAACCGTGCCCGTATCACTTCCGGCGCCATTACCGGACTTTATATCGTTGGCGACGATTTCAGCAAAGGCGGCAAACAGATCGACAAGGATCGTGCCTTGAAATTCCTGACTAACCCGGAAGTGAATGCCGTAGCCAGAGGTATTTCTTTCTCTCCGGTAGAAGGAAACGGTGAAAAATCGGAACATCAATTTATTCATCATGATGCAGATGGTACATCTTATTTTGCTATCTTCAATTATTCTGAAGATGAGATGAATACTTCTATTTCACTGGAACGTATGGGACTTGACCCTGCGGCTAACTACCGGGCAAAAGAGCTCTGGAGTGGAAATGAACAGCCGGTAAAGGAAAAACTAACAGTAACGGTTCCCGCCAAGGATGCGTTGCTTTATAAAATCAGAAACAACTAAATGTTCTTTAAATTTATCAATTATGAAACAGATCAAGCTTTTTAGTATTTTGATGATGCTTGTGTTATGCTGCGGTACCGTTTTCGCACAAGGCATAACGATAACAGGTACAATCACCGACGCTAAAACGTCGGAGTCGCTCCCGGGAGCGAGCGTTGTTCTCAAGGGAACAACGCAAGGGACTATATCGGATATGGATGGAAAATATTCCATCTCTGCAACACCAGGCGCCACACTGGTGATCAGCTATATCGGATATGACACCAAAGAAGTAAAAGTTGGAAACCAGAATGTTATTAACGTAACTCTTTCGGAAGACTCGCAATCCATCGACGAAGTTGTGATTGTAGGTGCTTCCATGAAGAAAAGCGACCTGACCGGTGCTATCTCCCATGTCGACGCCAAGGTGTTGGAGGAAAGACCGGTAACAACCGTCAACGAGGCCCTTCAGGGACGTGTTGCCGGTGTATTGATCACCAAGGGAACCCGTCCGGGCGACGATTCCAGCATCAAGATCCGTGGTGTGAATACGATTAACTCAGGTTCGGACCCTATCTACGTTGTCGATGGTTTGGTGATGGGCAATGGTTATGGTGGTTTTAATGCGATCAATGTAAACGATGTCGCTTCGGTACAGGTATTGAAAGATGCCTCGGCTACGGCTCTTTACGGTTCGCGTGGTGCTAATGGTGTGGTTCTTATCACGACCAAGAAAGGTAAGATTGGCGAAGGACGCGTAACCTATGACGGATGGGTGGGGTTCTCTAAAATCACCCAGCGTCCGAAGACGCTGGATGCACAGCAATTATTCGACCTGCGTGTGGATGCTTTTGCCAATGGTTACATGCATGATAATCCAACGGCAAACCGTCAGGATTATATCGACAATACGCTGATGAAAACCAATACGGCTTTCTCCGACGCTGAATTTGAAACGTATCGTTCGGGCAAGAGCTACAACTGGCTCGACGAAGTAATCAGCAGCGGTTTCCAGCAGAATCATTCTGTTAGCTTCTCCAATGCAACGGAAAAGAATAACATCTACATCAGTTTCGATTATGCCAATATCGACGGATTGATCGGTGATTCAAAAGAAAAGAAATATTCCGGCCGTATCAATGCCGAATCTGTGATCAAACCGTGGTTAAAGGTCGGTACGAACTCTTCTTTCTCACGTACGGAAAACAATTTGCCGACAGACGACGTGTACGACAAGGCGCTGAACGCAAACCCGTTGCTGAATCCGGAACCATTCCGCGATCCGTCGACCCGTTATACCTGGGATTATCTGACACTGTATTACCGTGTCCACAATGAAGGAAACAACAACGATTATAACCCGTTCAACTCACAGGAAGTGGCCCGCGAACGTGCCCGTAACCGTTTCCTTTCATCCAATTACATCAACATCAACCCGATTGAAGGACTGAATATCCGTTCAACTTTCGCGCTGGACGTTTCTTCACAGACATGGTTCGAATATACACCGAGCTACATCCAGGAAGCGATCCGCCATTATAACGGTGATGCAAGAGCAAAACATGAAAGATGGTCACAGCTGAACTGGCAGTGGGATAACACGATCACTTACGATAAGACGATCAACAAACACCGCATGAACTTCCTGTTCGGTACAAGTACGACTAAGAATACCGAAAACTATACAAAAGCGCAGGGCGACCGTTTCGCCAGCGACGACCTGTTGTGGAACGACCTGAAAGGTGCTGCCGCTAACGATAAGAAAGAACTCGATTCAGACTTTAAAGGCAATACGTTGGTATCTGTCCTGGGTAGAGTGAATTATAATTATGATATGCGTTACTATCTGACAGCGACGGCCCGTTACGACGGTTCTTCGAAGTTTGCCAAAGACCATCGCTGGGGTATTCTTCCTTCCTTCTCTGCTGCCTGGGATGTGACGAATGAAGCGTTTATGGAAGACCAGACAATCTTCGACCGCTTGAAAATGCGTGTCGGTTATGGTGTGGTTGGTAACCAGGATATCGAAAACTATGCGTATCGTACGCTTTATTTCTCTTCTGTCAGCAATGGGGAAGCATCTTACGCAACCAGCGGTTTGAGAGGTACGCCTGCCATTACCTGGGAGAAACAGAAACAAACGAATATCGGTGTCGATATGGCTTTCCTGAACGATCGTTTGAACGTTTCTCTGGACGGGTTCTTTATCAAGAATGATAACTTGTTGATGAAGCATTCCCTACCGTTGACTTCCGGTTACAGCGAAACATGGGAAAACATCGGTTCTGTAAAGAACAAAGGTTTCGAAGCGACTATCAACGCAACACCGATCCAGACAAAAGACTTCACATGGAATGTGAATGCGAATATCTCTTTCGACAAGAACGAAGTATCGAAACTGTATGGTGAAGTAAAGGAAATCCTGAACGGTTCCGACCGTGAGAAGAACATCTTCCTGGGCGAATCGCTGAATAACATTTATACTTATAAAACAGGCGGTATCGCCAATGAATCGAACCGCAGCGAATGGGAAAATATAGATTTCAATGGTAAGCATGTCAGCTTGGGTGATTTGTTCCCATTGGATGTTTCCGGTCCTGACGGTGTGCCCGACGGCGTAGTTGACCAGCTTGACCGCGTAGTGGTGGGTAAGAAAGACCCGAAATTCTACGGTGGATTTGCAACAGATTTCAACTATAAAGGTATCACTCTGAATGCTGTTTTCAATTATTCTTACGGAGCGAAGAAGATCAGTTCTTATTATGAAACATTGATCAACAGTACAGGTACAAGCATGGCTTCCGAAGATTTGCTGAATCGTTGGACACCGGAAAATACAGGAGCCTCCGTTCCTCGCGTGATCGCCAATACCAGCAGCGGCTACAACCGTTACAACCCGTCGGATATGGATTACACGATCCAGAATGCATCTTATCTGCGTTTGTCTACCCTGACATTGGCTTATTCATTCCCGAAGCCTCTGTTGAGCCAGATCAAAGTGGAAAACCTGCGTGTTTACTTCACTGCATCCAACTTGTTCTGTATCACTAAATACAAAGGATTCGATCCTGAAACAGGTGACTACGGTTATCCTCCGACAAAGATGTATGTATTAGGTTTGAACTTTAGTTTTTAATGGAATAAATAGGAAACAATTATGAAAAAGAGATATAATTTAATCGGATTACTGGCTTTGGCGCTTACTGCCGGGATCACCACATCTTGTTCCGATTTCCTGACACAGGAGAACAAGAAAGCACTGACAGAAGAACAGATCTATTCGGATGTCGAGTTTATCGAACTGAATCTGAAAGGTATATACAACACCTGGCGTGATAACACCCGCCAGGATGAACGGGCCTGGTTCCTGATGACCGGTACTGACGAAATCCAACGGGGAGCCCTCCAGAATAAAGGAGGCGGTGAAGGCGCGGCAATGGACCGTTACGATGCTAATATGAATTCATTGCATAGTAAGGTAAAAGATCAGTGGAACAAACGTTTCCCGATTGTTACTGCCGCTGCCAAGATTATCCGTGCATTGGATACTCCTGAACTGGTTGAAGGTTCGAAAGAAGCCGAACTCTTGGGTGAAGCCTGTTTCGTCCGTGGTTTTGTCGATTATGAACTGGCTATGTACTGGGGTGAAATTCCTATCATCGACCTGGATAAGCTGGAAGAAACGGGTTATGGCCGGCAGCCGCTGACCGATGTATGGCAATTCATTATCAACGACCTGGAAAAGGCTGCTAAGTATGCTCCGAAAACCAATACCGCCGGTCGTGCTACTTCCGGTGCCGGTTACACTATGCTGGGTAAAGCCTATATGTCTGCTCCGGTTGAAACAGGGCTCCGTGACTTCAATAAGGCAAAGGAATGCTTTGAAGCGGTAATAGGTATGGGATACCAACTGGTTCCTTATGCCGATCTGTGGAATTACGAAAAACCGAATACAACCGAATCTATCTATGAATTTCAGTTCAATAATAACCCGAACCGTAATCAGATTCAGTTTCAGATCGGCTCGCGTGTAGCGCAGAACTGGTGGACCGATGGTTGTTATTTTGCTGGCTACGACCATGTAGTTGTTACTGAATATGCTTATGAAACCGTAGAGAACGGCGGTATTTGGGAAGACGGCGATGTTCGTAAAGAAGAAAGTATCCGCTACGATTTCACTTATTATGGCGAAGTTCCCAACTATGAATGTGTTGCCTGGGAAGACCTGGGTGAAGACCATGATGAGTTGAAACCGCATGTAAAAAAATACCTTAGTTTTGGCAGATAGAATTTCGATAAGATAAAAAAGATAGATTTGTAATATGTCAAACCATTGAAAGAAAGGAAGACAAAGAGTGAACCAGTAAAAAAATGGAATAAGATTCAT
>NZ_JAMOKT010000082.1:0-25154 GCF_023656795.1 Parabacteroides caeci | reverse complement strand
GCATTTGGTGCCCATCAGACCGGGAAGAAAGTTTCCACGAGCAAGGAAAGGAAGGCCCAATTGTAAAAACTATACTCTAACTAATTACAAAAGAGCACTATGAACCTTAAATTGATGACATTGCCTTGTAAGTAAAGGTATATTAAAGCGTCCTATTTTATATTTATCCGATTATCTGGAAAGGCATAGAAGTTCATATTATTCTAATCTGATGAAAGTTAGATTTGAAAATGATATCGAAGGTTGGCTTAAATTCTTCCTCCAGGGAGTTATTGAAACAGCAGAAAACGGAGTAAAAACATTTGAGGAAATATTACTTCTACAAAAAGAATATGAAGAGTGTATAAAACAATTAGGCAGCCGATCAGCCAACGCTTTAAAAGTAATAACCGAACTGTATAAAAAACCGATTATAGATGCAGCCCAGGTTTCAACTATAACAGGTATAAGTCAAGCATCCTCTTACAAACTTATTGAAGAATTAGAGAAGCTTGATGTTTTAAAAGAGATTACAGGTGGGAAACGTGGACGAATCTATATCTTAAAAAAATATGTAGAGATATTCAGATGATATTTTTTATCTTTGTTCCTGTGAACCTTAAATTGAATAAAAATGTACATACGAGTAATTCTCTATCTGTTGCCATTTCTGATACTATCCGGAAATATATCCGGACAAACTATTTCTGCTGAGACTGAAAAAATGTTGAACAGCCTGGACTCGTTGTTGGCTAAAAATGAGACTTTTGTCATTGCTAAAGAAAAAAGAATCGAGGACCTGAGGAAAATGGAACAGAAAGTTGCAACAGAGGAAGAGCAATACTGGATGAACAAACTGTTTTATGAAGAATATATGGTCTATGACAGCGACTCTGCATTTAGTTATATCCATAAAAATCTGGAAATAGCACAGCGACTGAACAATCCCCAATGGGCTGCACAGTGGAAGATCGAACAGTCGTTCATTTTGACAGCCACTGGTTTTCTGAAAGAGGGACTGGATGCCCTGAATGAAATAAACCCCGAAAACCTGTCGCCTTATTACAAAACGGACTACTATGGACAAATGATGTATCTTTACTCTCATTACGGGCAATATTCCGGAGAAAACACCGCTCAAAGTACCTTCTACTATGCGAAAGAACAAACCTATCGGGATTCGATCTTCGCCAGTATTCCTGACAACCATCCATATGGTTTATGGTACAAAGGCTGGCAATACAACAAAACTCCACAAGCAGCAGAAGTAAAAGAGCAATTGAAAGAAGAACTTGCTTCCGCCTCCTTCGATTCCAGGAAAGACGCAATGAACGCTTATATCCTGGCAATCATGTATAGAGACGAAGGAAACGAAGATGATTATTTTCGTTTCCTCATTTTATCAGCCATGGCTGATATACGGTCGGCCAACCATGATATCGCTTCGCTGGAAGAGCTCGGAAAAACCTTGTATGAAAGAGGTTACATCGATCAGGCATATTCTTATCTGAACTACTGCCTGGGATGTGCACAACTCTATAAGAACAGGATACGTATGGTCGGCATTTCGTCCGCACTAGACGCCATTCATAAGACATACGAACAAAGAAACAAAAAACAGGAAGCCGACTTGCGCCGGTATCTGTACATCGTCAGCACCTTGTCGCTGATCCTGCTGGCTGCACTGTTCTTTATCGGACTACAAATAAAACGACTGAAAGAGTCCCGCAGAAAACTGAACGATGCCAACCAGACCCTGAACAAACATGTAGGCGAACTGGAAAAAGCGCATACGCAACTGGCAGAAGTAAACAGTCAGCTCCAGTCGCTGAATGAACAATTACTCGACACGAACTCCAAACTGACGGAATCCAATTATGTCAAGGAAGAATATATCGGTTACGTCTTCAATATCTGTTCCAACTATATCAGTAAACTGGACGAATACCGAAAAAATATCAACCGGAAAATCAGGACCGGTATGATCGATGAAGTCAAAAAAATGACAGATTCATCCACACTGGCTGCCAACGAACTGAAAGAGTTTTACAGTAATTTCGATGCCATCTTCCTGCATATCTATCCTGATTTTGTCTCCGATTTCAATGCCCTGCTGCAACCGGACAAACAAATCATGCCCAAAGAGGGAGAACTGCTGAACACCGAACTTCGTATCTACGCCCTGGTACGCCTTGGCATCAGTGACAGTGTGAAGATTGCCGAGTTCCTGCACTGCTCCCCTCAGACGGTCTACAATAACCGGCTGAAAACGCGCAGCAAAGCAATCGTTCCTAAAGAACATTTTGCAGATATTGTGAAATCTTTAGGGAAAATAGAGCGTTGAAACCACTCGGAAAAGCCTCCCCGACTACATTCGGGAACTTACTTTTTACACATCAAACCACATATTCAAACCACTATATATCAACAATATAACAATTTTATGGATTTACCGATCCGGTTTACCAGTCCATTGGTACCGGTTATTCGCGCTATACTTTTGCAAGTACAAAAAGTGTAGAACAAATTAGTACGTTAACTTTAAAAAATGTATTCGTCTTATGAAAAACATTTTATTAAAAAAGAGGCTTCTTAAAGGTATGATACCTTTGTTGTGCCTATTGTTATTTCCGACATTTGTGTTTGCCCAAAAACTGACAGTCAGTGGACAGGTCAAAGACGCCCTCGGCGAACCGGTCATCGGCGCCAATGTAGTAGTAAAAGGAACCACCAACGGGGCCATGACGGACCTGGACGGTATGTTCACAATCAATGAGGTAGAAAAAGGCTCTACCATCGTCGTTTCTTTTATCGGTTATTTACCCCAATCCATCGTTGTTTCAGGCAATGCGCCATTATCCGTTACGCTGGCGGAAGACAACCAGGCGCTGGATGAAGTGGTCGTTATCGGTTACGGTGTGCAGAAAAAGAGTGTGGTAACGGCCTCCATCGCCAAAGTAGGTGCGGACGAATTGGCCCAGACAGCTCCCGTCCGTGTCGATAATGCGTTGAAAGGGCTGGCAGCCGGTGTACAGGTGACCACACAGAACGGCCAACCGGGTACAGGTTCAGTTATCCGTGTACGCGGAACAGGCACCATCAACACCGCCGACCCTCTTTATATCGTAGACGGCATGCCCATCAACGGAGGTATCGACAACATCAATCCGGCCGACATTGCTTCTATCGAAGTATTGAAAGATGCCGCTTCGGCAGCTGTGTACGGTTCACGTGCCGCCAACGGGGTTGTTTTGGTTACGACCAAGCAAGGGGCCATCGGCAAAGTGAAAGTGTCTTACGACTTCTCTTATGGCTGGCAATCCGCCTGGAAAAAACGCAGTATGCTGAATGCGTCCGAATACGCGACCCTGATGAACGAAGCACAGCAGTATTCCAACGGCACCGACCGTTTTTCAAACACCAATCTGGGTGTAGGCACCGACTGGCAGGATGTATTGTTTAACGACGGCGCTCCCGTACAGAACCATCAGTTAAGTATCAGTGGGGCAAACGAGAAAGTAAGTTACTATTTCTCCGCCGGTTATTATAACCAGGAAGGTATTATCGGTGGAAACTACGACCGTTCCAACTACGAACGCCTTTCATTCCGCAGCAATACCCTTTATACCTTATTCGACGAAACGAAGAACCGCAGCTGGTTAAGAAAAATGACCGTCGGTGTCAATATGTCTTATTCCCGTATAAACAATATAGGGGTAAGC
Organism: Parabacteroides caeci; assembly: GCF_023656795.1. Lineage (NCBI taxonomy): Bacteria > Pseudomonadati > Bacteroidota > Bacteroidia > Bacteroidales > Tannerellaceae > Parabacteroides > Parabacteroides caeci. The sequence continues at coordinate 21,453 of NZ_JAMOKT010000082.1, read as the reverse complement.
GCCGGTAACCTGACCGGTTCTCCGCTGGGGGATGCCCTTTTCCTGGACCCGACCATGGAAGTATATGCACAGGATGAGGATCACGTAAACGGCTATACGGCAGATATCCGCAGCAAGTACGGCGACCCTGTACGCGACCAGCTCACCGGACAGGTATTGCAGATTCCGGAAAACTTCAACGAAATTACGAATCCGCTGGGCCGCATGTCCGCACAACCCGGAAGAAAAAACAATTCAGACAAAGTCATTGCCAACCTGACGGCCGAACTGGGTATCTGGGATAACCTGAAATATAAGTTCTCCTGGGGCTCCGACCTCGCATTCTGGGGATATGACGAATGGAACCACCCTTATTATCTGGGCAGAAACTGCAACCAATCCATTGCAGACGGACGTTCCAGTGTAATGTCCGAAATGAACCGCGGCTATACCTGGCAGATTGAAAATGTATTGACTTACGATAAAACAATCAGCCAACATACTTTCAATGTGGTATTAGGACAGTCTGCCGAACGCAACACAGGCCGCCGCCTATACGGTATGGCAAAAGATTTGATTGCCTACATGGGTGATAAGGCTAATATAGACTTTACGACCTCCCTGCCGAACAACGGAAACCGGAATACCGAAGGAGGATTAACCGATCCACACTCGCTGGCTTCTTATTTCGGACGTTTAAGCTACAACTTCGCCGAACGTTACATGTTGCAGCTCACCGTACGCCGCGACGGTTCATCACGCTTCGGTGAAAATAACAAGTGGGGTACTTTCCCTTCCGTTTCTTTAGGATGGAACTTAACGAACGAATCGTTTATGGAAAAACGCCCGGACTGGCTGACCAATACGAAAATACGCCTTTCCTGGGGTAAGAACGGTAACGAGGCTATCGGTAACTTCCGCTACACGGCGAATGTATCGATGAATAACAACTATCCTTTCGGCGCTTATGGCAGAGGCCAACAAATCGTAATGGGTTCCAAGCCTTCCGGCACTCCTAATGCCGATTTGATGTGGGAAGAATCAGAACAGTATGATGCCGGTATCGATTTCGGTTTCCTGGGCAACGCATTGACCTTTACGGTCGATTACTACCAGAAGAAGACCAACGGTATGCTGAAAGAAATGGCCATACCGAATTATCTGGGCGAATCCAAACCCTGGGGGAATGTCGGTTCGATGAAAAACGAAGGGGTTGAATTTGAAGTCGGTTATAAATATAGCCACAAGGACTTCCGTTTCGGCGTCAACGCCAACCTCTCCTATTTGAAAAACAAATTGGTAGACTTAGGCACAGCCGACGGTTTCGAGATGATGGACCAGGTACATATCCTGGGAAATGTCGGCCGTGCGGAGAACGGTATGCCTTATCCTTACTTCTACGGTTACAAGACAGCCGGTATCTTCCAGAATCAGGCGGAAATCGACGCTTATACAAACAGCAAGGGAGAGAAATTGCAGCCGCTTGCCGTTCCCGGAGATGTGAAATTCGTAGACTTTGACAAAGACGGTACAATCGACGATAAAGATAAAACCATGATTGGTAAAGGTACTCCGGACTGGACTTTCGGTCTGAACCTGACGGCCGCTTATAAAGACATTGACTTTTCAGTCTTATTTTCCGGTTCATTGGGACAGGATATTATGGACGTAACCCGCCGCCTGGATGTGTCTTCCGTAAATGTACCCCAGGAATTTATGAAACGCTGGCATGGAGAAGGTACTTCCAACACAATGCCCCGCTTCTGTTACCCGGGTGACGATATGAACGGCAACTGGAAGAAAGTATCCGATTTATACGTCCACAACGGCAGTTTCGCCCGCATTAAAAATATGCAGATAGGTTACACTTTGCCGAAGAACCTGACACGCAAATTCTTTGTCGACAGACTTCGTCTCTATGTCGCTGCCGAGAACTTGCTGACACTAACTTCTTACAAAGGTCTTGACCCGGAAATAAATGCGACAGACGCAGCCGGAGATAAATCAAACGGCATCGACCGCGGCTATTATCCGCAGGCACGTACATTCACTGTCGGCTTAAATCTTAATTTCTAATCACTTAATAACGGAATCGATATGAAAAAGAATAGACTATATACTTTCGCCGCTGCCATACTACTTGCATCAGGACTTGTTTCGTGCGGCGACAGTTTCTTAACCGAAGAACCGGCAAGCAGTGTGCCCATCACAGGGTATTATACTGACAATGCCAAAATGATAGAAGCCATGGCAGCCGCTTACGACCCGATGCAGTGGTTCGATTATTTTAACGGCTGGTTCCCTCTGAACCTTGCCTGGGATGCTGCAAGCGATGATATTTACCCGGGTGGCAGCGACACGTCCGACCAGGGTTATCTTCACGAAATCTCCTGGTATGGCTGTAGCCCTACCAATGACATAAAAGGAGCATGGACCGTTGCCTACTCCGGCATCAACCGCTCCATCCGCTTAATGGACAATGCTGAAGAGGCAAACATCTCCGAAGCAGATAAAAAGTCTTACAACGCGGAAGGACGGGTACTGCGCGACTGGTATTACCTGGTATTGTGGAAAACCTGGGGAAATGTTCCATTTTATACGGAGAACCTGACTTTCCCGTATATCGCAGAACAGTTGAAAGCAGACGAAGTATACAATAACATGGTAACCGACCTGGAAGAGGTTCTGGATTCCAAAATTCTTCCGATGAAACGTGAACTCACATGGGCCGGACGAATGACTCAGGCAGCCGCTGCCATGATCTATGCCGATTATGTCATGTACCAGAAAGACGAAAGCCGTTACTCCAAAGCATTGGGTTATGTAAAAGAGGTTATCGCTTCGGGACAATATAAGCTGGTTACGGACTACGACGACCTGTTCACTTATGCTACGGAATGGTCCGACGAAATCATCCTCGATATCAACTACATCTCTGCCGGTGGTAAACGCGGCTGGGGAGACGCTGGGGCCTGTGGGGGTACTGTCATCCCTGCTATGATTGGTGTGGATGGTTTGACTTACGTCGGCGGCCAGGAAACAGGGCATGGCCCGTATACTGAATTTGAAGGTGGCTGGGGTTTCTGTGTGATTACCCGGGATGCATATGAAGCCTTTGAACCGGGAGATATCCGTCGGGATGTAGCAGTCCTGAACTTGGATACGTACCAGGAGGAAATGATGAACAGGGGAATCGCTGTGAATTATACGGGCCGTTATCAGAACACCGGTTATTTCCTGCGCAAATATCTAGGCCGTCCGGGCGGTAAGGCTGACCAGGCTGGTGATGCGGACCTGAACTGGGAAAACAATTTCCACCTGTACCGTTATGCAGAAACACTGCTGGTCGCAGCAGAACTGGCATGGCGCACCAATTCGGGAGAAGCACAAGGTTATTTCGACCAGGTACGCGAACGTGCCGGTCTGAGTCCCAAAGCGATTTCCGAAGAAGCCATCATGCAGGAACGTCGGGTAGAATTACTGGGTGAAGGAAAACGTTATTTCGATCTGGTTCGTTTCGGTAAAGCTGCTGAAGTCCTGAAACCGGGTGGCGGTGCTATTTATGTGACAAAGGATGCCCATCGTTTTGTCTGCACGGATGGTACCGTTACGCAGGACAAGCCGAAAGGCGAAGTTAAAACCAATGCAGACGGTAAACCTCTCAACCTGGTTATCAACGGCGAACTGAAATGGACAGGGAAAGGAGCTGCTATTCCGCAGCGTCCGCAGTGGACCGAGAACAAAAAGTATCTTCCGATTCCTCAGATTGAAATCGAATCATCCCATGGAGCTACTGTTCAGAATCCATATTAATCGAATATAAAACAGAGGGATATCCTCAGAATGAAATAGTCTGTTTCATCCCGGAGGATATCCCTGCTTATCTTACTATGCCATGAAAATAAAACGATTATCTGTCTACCTGTTGCTTTTGCCATTCTTATCATGCGCAGAACCTCAAGGAACCCAAGAAGGAGATATTGAAAGCCGGGTGAATGCCTTGTTAGGACAAATGACCTTGCAGGAAAAGATTGGCCAAATGAACCAGTTAAGTCCTTTTAGCGGCCTAGAAGAAATGGCCGGGTTAATCCGGGAAGGGAATGTCGGCTCACTGTTGAACCTGACCGATCCTGAACTGGTAAACAAAGCGCAGAGAATAGCCGTAGAAGAATCCCGCCTGGGTATTCCCCTGCTCATGTCACGCGACGTCATCCACGGCTATAAAACCATCTTCCCCATCCCGTTGGGACAGGCGGCAACTTTCAACCCGCAACTGGTGGAAGACGGTGCCCGTGTGGCGGCTGTCGAAGCGTCGGCCGACGGCATCCGCTGGACCTTTGCCCCAATGATCGATATATCGCGCGACCCACGGTGGGGACGTATCGCTGAGAGCTGCGGTGAAGACCCGTATCTGAGCTCCGTGATGGGGGTAGCCATGGTGAAAGGTTTCCAGGGCGATTCCCTGAACAATCCGACGGCTGTTGCAGCCTGTGCCAAACACTTTGTAGGTTATGGTGCATCGGAAGGAGGACGCGATTACAATTCCACCTTTATTCCCGAACGCCAGCTGCGCAACGTCTATTTTCCTCCGTTCGAAGCGGTTGCCAAAGCCGGATGCGCCACGTTCATGACTTCTTTCAATGATAACGACGGAATTCCCTCGACAGGTAACAGTTTCATCCTGAAAGATGTGCTGCGCGGCGAATGGAATTACGACGGACTGGTGGTAACAGACTGGGCATCCTCGGCCGAAATGATTTCCCATGGTTTCTGCAAAGACGAGAAAGAAGCAGCCATGAAATCCGTGAATGCCGGCATCGACATGGAAATGGTAAGCGGTACGTTTATCCGCAACCTGGAAGAACTTGTCAAGGAGAAGAAAGTATCGGAAGCAGCGATTGATGAGGCAGTCCGTAACATCCTCCGTCTTAAATTCCGCCTGGGACTGTTTGATAACCCCTATGTAGACACAGACCAACAAGTAAAATATGCGCCCACCCACCTGGCAAAAGCCAAAGAGGCGGCAGAACAATCGGTTATCTTATTAAAGAACGACCGCGAAACCTTACCTTTTACCGATAAGATACGTACCCTTGCCGTAATAGGCCCGTTGGCCGATGCCGCCCACGACCAGATGGGAACCTGGGTATTCGACGGAGAAAAAGCACATACGCAAACGGTTCTGGTCGCTTTGAAAGAGATGTATGGCGATAAAGTACGAATCATCTACGAACCCGGATTAGGTTATAGCCGCGACAAGCATACAGCCGGCATCGCCAAAGCCGTGAATGCCGCTATGCATGCCGATGCCGTACTAGTATGCGCCGGAGAAGAGTCTATCCTCTCAGGCGAAGCGCACTCGTTAGCCGACCTGCATTTGCAGGGAGCGCAGAGTGAACTGATAGCCTCCCTGGCAAAGATAGGGAAACCGCTTGTGACGGTGGTTATGGCAGGCCGTCCGCTGACAATCGGGCAGGAAGTCGAACAGTCCGACGCCGTTCTCTACGCTTTCCATCCGGGAACAATGGGCGGACCGGCCCTTGCCGACCTGCTCTTCGGAAAAGCGGTACCAAGCGGAAAAACACCCGTTACCTTCCCGAAGATGGTAGGCCAGATACCTGTTTACTATGCACATAACAATACGGGCCGCCCTGCCTCCCGCCAGGAAACGTTGATAGACGATATCCCGCAGGAAGCCGGGCAGACCTCCCTGGGCTGTACTTCCTTCTATATGGATGCCGGTTTCGACCCTTTGTTCCCGTTCGGTTACGGATTGTCTTACACCACCTTCGGTTATGACAACCTGCAATTGGCAACGAATCAGTTGGCTGTCGACGGAACACTGGAAATCAGCTTCGACCTGACAAATACCGGTAAGTATGAAGGCACGGAAGTCGTGCAACTGTACGTACAGGACAAAGCCGGTTCCATCACCCGCCCGGTCAAAGAGTTGAAAGGCTTCCGGCGGATTCCTCTGAAGCAGGGTGAGACAAAGACTGTCTCTTTCTCACTCCCCGTCGAAGAACTGGCCTTCTGGAACATCGACCGGCAGAGAGTAGTCGAGCCGGGCGAGTTTAACCTCTGGGTCGGCCCTAACAGCGCCGAAGGATTACAAACAACATTCACAGTAAAATAACAGACATGAAAAAGAATATCTATTTAATACTCATGCTCCTGCTGGTATCCGTTACCGGATGCCGGCAGCACACCGGCACTGCAGATGCGGATACGGCCGACCTGCCGCCGGAAGCATTCATGCGTATCTCCGGTACCGACCTGATTACCCCCAAAGGGCAGAAGTTCTTTATCAAAGGGACGAACCTTGGCAACTGGCTGAACCCGGAAGGGTATATGTTTGGCTTCAACAAGACAAATTCGCCGGGACGTATCAACCAGATGCTCTGCGAACTGGTCGGTCCCGACTTCACCGCTGAGTTCTGGAAAGCGTTCAAAGATAACTATATTACCCGCGACGATATACGGTTCATTGCGGCGACCGGCGCTAACACCATCCGTCTTCCCTTCCATTATAAACTCTTCACCGACGAGGATTATATGGGATTGACGGCCAATCAGGACGGTTTTGCCCGCATAGACAGTGTAGTCGGCTGGTGCCGCGAGACAGGCCTCTACCTGATTCTCGATATGCACGATGCTCCGGGCGGACAGACCGGCGATAACATCGACGACAGCTACGGGTATCCCTGGTTGTTCGAGAGCGAAGCCAGCCAGCAGCTATTCTGCGACATCTGGAAAAAGATTGCAGGCTATTATAAGAACGAGCCGGTTATCCTCGGCTACGAACTGGCAAATGAGCCTATCGCTCCTTATTTCAGCAATATGGAAGAGTTGAACGGCAAGCTGGAATCGTTGTATAAACGAGCCACAGCCGCCATCCGCGAGGCAGACACCAACCATATCATCCTGCTGGGCGGCGCGCAGTGGAACGGTAACTTCCGCCCGTTCATCGACTCCACCTTCGACAATAAAATCATGTATACCTGCCATCGTTACGGAGGCGATGCCTCCAAAGCAGCCATTCAGGAGATCATCGACTTCCGCGACCGGGTAAACCTCCCCATGTATATGGGCGAAATCGGACATAATACAGAAGCCTGGCAGAACGCTTTCTGCCATGTGATGGAAGAGAACAACATCGGCTGGACGTTCTGGCCGTACAAGAAAATCGACAAATCCTCCTTTGCCGGCATCAAAGCACCAGCCGGCTGGGACGCTGTCGTTGCCTTCTCCGAAGCTCCCCGGGGCACATACCAGGAAATCCGTGATGCCCGGCCGGACCAGGAAACAGCCAAAGCAGCTTTAACGGAGTTTATAGAGAACAGCCGCATACAGCAATGCGTCATACAAAACGAATATATCCGCTCACTAGGTTTAAAGACACAATAACAACATGAAACTAATCAAATACATCGCTTGCAGCCTGTTGTTGCTACCCGGTTTCGGGCAGGCACAGCAGGAAGTCCCCACTTATCTGGACAGTAGCAAACCCATTGAAGAACGTGTGGAAGATGCACTGTCACGCCTCACGCTGGAAGAAAAGGTAGCACTGACACATGCCCAGTCCAAGTTTTGTTCGCCGGGCGTCGCACGCCTGGGCATTCCCGAATTTTGGATGACCGACGGCCCCCACGGCATTCGTCCCGAAGTCTTATGGGATGAATGGGAGCAGGCGGGATGGACCAACGACTCCTGCGTAGCCTTCCCGGCTCTGACCTGCCTGGCTGCCAGCTGGGACCCGGAGATAGCCAGGTTATATGGTAAAAGCATCGGTGAAGAAGCCCGTTACCGGAATAAAACGGTCTTGCTGGGCCCCGGTGTAAACATTTACCGTTCGCCACTGAACGGACGCAATTTCGAGTATATGGGCGAAGACCCTTATCTGGCCGGAAAGATGGTAGTCCCCTATGTGCAAGGCGTCCAGCAGAACGGTGTAGCAGCCTGTGTGAAACATTATGCACTCAACAACCAGGAAGTAAACCGCCACACGACCAACGTCATCGTAGACGACCGTGCCCTCTATGAAATCTACCTGCCCGCCTTCAAGGCGGCCGTTCAGGAAGGAAATGCCTGGGCCATCATGGGTTCCTACAACCTGTATAAGAATCAGCACGGTTGCCATAACCAGTACCTCCTGAACGACATACTGAAAGGCGAATGGGGTTTCGACGGTGTTGTCGTCTCCGACTGGGGAGGTGTTCATAACACGCAGGAAGCCATCACCAACGGACTCGATATGGAGTTCGGAAGCTGGACCAACGGATTGTCCAACGGAGCAAGCAACGCTTACGACAATTATTATCTGGCAGATCCTTACCTGAAACTGATTCGTGAAGGCAAAGTCGGAACAAAAGAACTGGACGACAAGGTAAGACGCATTCTGCGCCTCGCCTACCGCACTACGATGGATAGAAACCGTCCGTACGGCTCGCTCTGCTCGGAAGCCCATTTTGCCGCAGCCCGCCGTATCGGTGAAGAGGGTATCGTGTTATTGCAGAATCGGAATAACCTGCTCCCTATCGACCTGAACCAGGCAAAAAGAATAGCCGTCATCGGAGAGAATGCCATCAAAATGATGACTGTAGGCGGCGGTTCTTCTTCCCTGAAAGTAAAATACGAACTCTCCCCGCTGGACGGCATCCGGAAACGGGTGGGCGACCAGGCGGAGGTCATTTATGCACGTGGTTATGTAGGCGACCCGAGCGGTGAATACAACGGTGTGAAATCCGGCCAGGACCTGGAGGACAACCGTTCGCCGGAAGAGTTGATAGCCGAAGCCGTTGCCGTAGCCAAAGATGCCGATTACGTCATCTTTATCGGCGGCCTGAACAAGAGCGCGCATCAGGACTGCGAGGATGCAGACCGTAAGGAATTAGGTCTGTCTTACGGCCAAGATAAGGTAATAGCCGCCCTGGCAAAGGCAAACAAGAACCTGATTGTAGTAAATATCTCAGGCAACGCCATCGCCATGCCATGGGTGAAAGAAGTCCCCGCCATCGTGCAGGCATGGTATCTGGGGTCGGAAGCAGGTAGCGCCATTGCTTCGGTATTGACGGGAGATGTAAATCCGTCCGGCAAGTTACCGTTTACTTTCCCCGCTTCTTTGCAGGATGTAGGTGCGCATAAACTGGGTGAATATCCGGGTACTCCCCGCAACGACGGCAGCCCTATCGTGGATCAGAAGTACAACGAAGGAATCTTCGTCGGTTATCGCTGGGCGGACAAGGAAAAGACAAAACCGCTGTTCTCTTTCGGTCATGGCCTAAGCTATACCACTTTTGCCTATGGAAAGGCCATAGCCGACAAGAAAGTGATGGGACAGGATGAAACGCTTACCATTACCCTACCTGTCACCAATACAGGCAGTCGCGAAGGTTCGGAAGTAATACAGCTATATATCAGTGATCTGAAATCATCACTGCCCCGTCCTGTAAAGGAACTGAAAGGCTTCAGCAAGGTAAAACTGGCTCCGGGAGAGACCCGGGAGGTAACTTTCACCATCGGAAAAGAGGCGTTGAGTTTCTTCGATGACACCCGCCATGAATGGGTCGCCGAACCAGGTAAGTTCGAAGCATGGATCGGTGCTTCCTCAACAGATATTCGCAATAAAGTAGCATTTGAATTGAAATAAGTACCCCCTGTACTTTCCCTAAGAGATGCTTATCCGGCTTAAGGCTTGGTAAGTATCTCTTTTACTGAATCAATGAACAGGCTGGCCTGTGGGTATAATTCTTCGACCAAGCTTTGGTCGCAATAAACAAAGTCATCATAGTCGCCACTCTGCCTCTTTTCAAAGAGAGTAGAGAAAGTCTTGCCTATTTTTAATGACAGCTTTCCTGTAGAAATAAAATGCAACCCAAGCATTGTTTTCACACCATTATGAGTCTGAGTCTGAATATCATATTTCAGTAATAAAGCTACAGCTGCATAATAACATGCATAATACATACGGTTAACGGCTGCATTATAAAATGATTCCCGTATCATGACCTCTGCCTCTTTCAACGTCTCATAAGCCCGTTGAAGCCTGTAAGCTATCAAAGCTTTCCGGCTTTCTTCATCCAATATTTCTTTCATAATACAATCCCTTCATTTATAATGTTGACATAAAAAGGAGTTTTGAAAGGACGGTTATCCCATAACTTTTTTAAAACGATCATTGGACTGATAGAGATGCCTGTTCGTAACTCCAACTCATAGAGAGGAAGCGTTATTTCTTCTTCTTGTGCCAGTGTCATTGTATCACCGTCAACCAGAATAAGAAGATCGATATCGCTGTCGGGACGGGCATCACCCCGTGCTTCCGAACCATACAAGATAGTCTTTGCACCGGGAGCAATACGACGTACAGTCTCTTTTATTAACTCTACAACTTCAGAACGTTTCATATCTCAATGGTTTCTTTAATACAGTTATAATCAGTAATAATGCAAAGATATAGAATCCTCCAGTCATATACAAACAAAAGGTGCGCCTCCGTTTTGGAAACGCACCTCTCTATTCAAAGCTTAGTATCAAGCTTTTATTCAGAGGCAACGAACGTATAAACGTTTCCTCCGAAATCGACCGCTATCAACGTATTCCCCGAAACGGCTACCGAACCAAATACCGGAGCGCCTGTCGCATGCTTCCAGGCAAATCTTCCGGTCTCCTTATTCACGCCGTAGATAGTTCCGTCGGAAGCTCCTACATAAACCGTATTGCCTGATAAAACAGGACTTGTCTCGATGGTTGCAGATACTTTACGGGAGTAAGGAGAAGTATATACCAACGCATCTCCGGTATTAAACTTCCATTTAATCTCTAGTGTTTCGCTATCCAATGCGACCAAACCGTCTTTTGCGGAGCCGAAGATGATCTCCTTATCTGTCAGTAACGGTGTTGAGGTTACATCGACACTGAAAGGCAGTTCCTTGCGAACAATCACACGGCCTGTATTGGCATCGAGGATAAAGAAAGACTTGTCGGAGATAAGGTAGAGCAGGTCACCATGAACGGCTGCCGATGCGCCGCGGTTACGCAGACCGTTAGTGTCGGCTGTCCATTTCAAGGCGCCGGTCTTCAGGTCGTTGCCGTAGAGGGCACGCCATTGGGAAGAGGCGATCAGCATATTCTTTCCTACGGAGAAGGTGGTGGTGGTGCCTTCGCCCTGCCCCCAGTCTTTATTGCGCCAGATCTCACGTCCGTCTTTAGTGTCGATGGCACAAAGACCTTTGCCTGTCCCGGCATACACAACACCGTCGGAGGCAACCAGACCTTCGATCAAAGAAGGCAGGCCGGCTACCGGCAGTTGTTTCTCCCAGCTTAATTTACCGCTTTGGGCATCTACGGCATACAGATATCCCTGGGCGTCTTGTGCCAACACACGACCATTGTCAATGGCGATAGTGTTTTTGATGGAATTACGTGTCTGGTATTTCCAAAGCAACTCGCCCGTTTGTCCGTTCAGGGCATAAATATGAGCATCACCTTGCAGGTTCTCATCGACAGAGGCAACATAAATCATACCGTTGTAAACCAATGGGGAAGTCATATAGATATTGGCTCCAATATTCTTCACCCAGGCCATTTCGAGAGGCGGGTTTACGCTCGAAGAAGCAGTCGCAACATGCTCGGGAGTTCCTAACAGGTTATTCCAGTCGGCTGACAAATCCGGTTTTACATTTGTTGGTTGATAGGTGAATACCGTTTCGGTTTCCGCCACTTCGCCATTGTTGAAGAGTGCTCTTACTTTCAGGGTAGCCATCTTCCCACGTTGAGCAGCCGTAAAGGGTACTTCGGAGTTCCAGCACCAGTCCGTAGCCTGGCTCAACTTACGATTGCTGACAAATGTCTTTCCATCTATCTGACAAGAATAAGAAACCTCTTTCACGGGAGAGACTGACGAATAGACATTCACTGTCACAGGCACAGCACCCGAAGCCAATACCGGAACTTGTCCTTCGGCCGGAGTAGAGATTTGGATACTTTTATCAAGATAAGTGTAACGCAATTCAGAGGTGAAATCACCTTTCTTGTCCACGTGCAGCACGCGGAAAGCGCTGGTAGAATGGTCGATACCTCCCTTGTCCAGGGTAGCAGTAGAGACAGAGTAGACGTTACCCTGTTTCTTTATGTAATTGATATGCCAGTGACCGTATACCCAGGCTTTCAGGTTATGGTCATTCAAGTTAATTTGTTCCTGGTCGTTGATACCGAAGATAAACTGGTCGCCGTAAGTCAGCAAGTCATGATTGAATACGACAATGGGCTTGCCTTGCGGGATTTGCGCCAGATCGTTCTTCAGCCAGCGATAGACATCTTCCTTCGTATAGCCCGGCTGGTAATCGCCACCCGCCATCGGTGTCACAATATAATGCACGCTACCGGCATCAAAGGAGTAAAAGACGGGGCCGTAGATACTTTCGAACAGTTCCTCGCCGTACTTTCCTTTTACCAGGTCGTGATTGCCGATACAGTAAAAAATAGGACAGTTCATATTGGCCGTGTTCATGAGTTTGATATGAGCTTTCAAACCGTTCTCATAACAGATATCGCCGGTATGGATGATAAAAGCAGCTTCCTCATTAGCCGTGTAATCACGAACGTTGGATACCCAATCACCATGATTGTCGGTGTTGAATATCTCTGTATCAGCGATATGCACATATTTATGACTACCGTCAGATTTGATACCACCGCTGTACGGTTGCAGCCCGAAGTCGTACGACATTTGGTCGCCCTCGATGCGGCGATAATGTTTATTGTTTGTTTTATATCCGGAAGGAGTGGTGATAAAGATGAAACGTTCTCGTTCATGCCCGGGCAGGGTGAAAGAGCCGTCGCCGGCCGTCTTCACGACATTGAGGCCGTCGGAAACGAGGATTCCCGCCATGGCTTTCTCGCCTTTATCAAATACTCCGTTATTGTTTTTATCGACAAAGACATGCCCAGTGTAGGCTGCATTGGCAAAAGAAGCGATGCCGCTCAGCAGGGCGATGCTCAAGATTGTTTTCTTCATGTTATTAATGTGTTTATTTAGAATATCAGTAGTAAGTTTTCTATTTTCTAATCGTAAAGGTTGTCAGCACAAACCCGTGATCAGAAGCATAAAAGAAGTCTTCCCCTTTGAAAGAAAATGCTTCACCCAGAATATTGTCATAGCATTGGGACTCTATCGCCTGTATCGTCTTTCCTTGGTAATAAATGAAGTCGATACGATCCTGGCGATTGACTGTTTCCAGCGAATCGGCATCCGTCAGCCAGGTTGTTCCAATATTCTTCACCGGGTCGGGATTAATCTCACGGAAGCTATCTTTAAAGTTAGCAGCCTGCATCTCTTTGGAGACAGTCCAGTTCACAACGGCACCACCGTGATTATACATATCTTTGGTCGCCTCTGTCCAGTCCAGATGCGAGTGGCTATTGAAATCACCTCCCATGACGATAGGGATACTGTCTGATTCTGCAATCATTGGTTTCAAAGCTCCGAGTATCTTTCGGATTTCTTCATCGCGTGTTCCGGCATCGTCCCAGGCCAAAATTTCTTCTTCCGACTTGTCAGTAGGAACCAAACGTGCATCAGGCAAATAATGGATCCAGGTATCAAACAAGCGGACCGGCGTCCCGTCCATATCGATCTCCACTCCCCCGAAATTGAATGTAGCGATCTGGTCCGGGAAAGTAAACGTCTTTACAATCGGATACCGGCTATAGATAGAAAGATTGCTCGACAACAGACGGTGATAAAACCCCAACGAATCGGCTACTAGGTCAGAAGCCCCGTATGTTTCAATCATCAAAATCACATCCGCCTGGCTTTTCTTCAATACGCCGATAATACCGTCACAAGCTTTCTGACCATACGTTTTGGAATGACCCGCATGCCAGATATTCCAAGAAAGGACAGTGAGTTGTTGTTCTTTCTTCTGCTCAGAACAAGAAGAGAACAAGCTTAAAAGTAATATTACAAATGTAATACTAGTAAAAAGTTGTGTTTTCATGTATATAACTATTGATATGTAGTAGTAATTCAACTACAAAGATAGAAAGATTAAAGTGATTCAAAAATATATCTCAAAAGTTCACACTTATGATAATAAATGTAACTTTTGAGATATACAATATATTCATTCCTACTCAAAGAGTAAAAAATGATCCTGACTATTCAACCCAATACTTATTCTGAACCAAATTCTTATTTAATACAATATCTTGGGTAGCTATCGGACTGTAATAATACTTCGGTTCAATGAACTTCCATTTATTCACCTGAGCAATCAAACGGATATAGCCTTTATCGCCACCGGTCAACTCAATGGTATTACCTTCCAAAATTTCTACATTCAGTTTGTATTTCTCCTTATCTGCTTGCGGAATAGCATCGGCATCTGCCTGTGTTGCCACCACTGCATAATCCGGTTGTCCGTCACCTGTCAAATCGATATAACCCAATTTACCAATGTACATACCTTCCGGAGCTTTTTCCATCAATTTACCGGCACCCCAACGCATCAAATCGTCGAAACGGAATCCTTCGCAAGCCAGTTCGATACGTCTTTCACGACGTACTTCCAAAATCGCCCCTTTCTGTGAAGAAGTAACATTCGGATAACGGTTTGCCTGTACTGGATCGATATTTGCCAACCATTCCGACAAAGTGGCCCGAGGCACACCGGCACGATCCCTGATCAGATTAATGGATCGGTCAATATCATCCTGTGTCAATTCTCCTAACTCCGCTTTGGCTTCCGCATACATCAATAAGACTTCTGCATACCGGATCAAAGGTAGGTCTGTATAAGCTTTACCCCATTCCAATTGATCAAATGTACCTGGAGAAAATTTCACCTGCGGATACCCTCCGATTGTTATTTTCTGACGGTGAGGCTCGCTTGACCCCGGACGAATGAAACCTGGTGTCATAAACGTCTGTCCCAAACGGGGATCCCTGTTTTCAAAGATTTCCAAGAATGTCTTCTTGTCATAATCCGGCACATCCTGGAACCTTTTGGCTTTACCATCCTCAATCACATAATAATCTTCCATCAAGTCACGTGACAAACCGGTAGTCCAGTCAAAACGGGCACCAGCACCGTGCAAACGTCCCAATTCATTGCTATAATCTTCGAAAATAATCATCTCCTTATTGGACGAAAGATCCTGACTGTTAAACAATGCCCCGTAAGCCCCTTCACCGACAGACAATTCATAATTGCCCGTATTCATAATCGCATTACAAGCATCCGCTGCCACTTTGAAAAAGCGGTCTGCATCATTCAACCCCAACTCCGGATGATATTTACGCCAACAACCTTCTGCCAGAGCGATGCGAGCCTGCATAGCCAAAGCTCCGCTTCTATACCAACGTGTCCGTCCGCTACTGTTGTCCTTCATGTTCTTTACAGCAAAATCCAAATCGGCCATGACAGAATCAACAACCAATGCACGCGGGTCTTGCGGCTTGAACAATTCTTCCGTATCGGTTGTCTGCAAATCACGGCTGTACCAAGGCACATCCGAATAAGACAACACTTTATCGTAATACAACTTTGCACGGAACATACGAGCCAAACCAATGTAATGGTTGATTTCCGCAACATCACCTACAACGTTATTGGTTCTTGCCAACATGAAATTGACATTACGGATACTCCCCCAACTCCATGCTCCTGCTTTATTAGGATTCAACTCACCACGCATTTTAGAATAGATACCGGCTTCTTCCACATACATCACATTGTCGGATGCGACATCCCAATAATCGGCAGAGATATATCCATACATGTTATTCGTATAGATTTCCAAATCACCAGGCGTTTTGAAGAAACCATCTTCCGTAATGGATGTTTCTGAATATTTGTCCATAAACGAATCGTTACATCCGCTTAACCCTACCATGCTGACGAATCCTATCGCAGCTATTTTTATCATATTTTTAATAATAGTCATAACTTTCAGCAATTATAAATTAGAATGTAACATTTAAACCAAATGAGTAAGAACGCTGCAACGGATACATCTGTCCACCCAAACATTCCGGATCCAGTTTATAATACTTATACAAACCTGTTATTTCACACAAGTTATCACCAGAGAAGAAGACACGCAAACGCTGGATATTCGCTTTTTCCGTCCACTGTTTCGGCAATGTATAACCAAATGTCAAGTTCTTCAAACGGGCATACGTCGCATTCTGCAAATAACGAGTCTGAGTAAGAGCCGCTTCAGCACCACCTTCTGCCACATACGATTTGAAACGCGGGAAATAGGCATCCTGACTCGGATTCTCTTCCGTCCAACGGTCGTAATAATTACCATACGTAATGTTCGTCCAAGGCTGTGCATAGATACCCCAGAAATATAAGTCACCACTCGGACTGTAATTCTTCTTCAAAACACCCTGTACAAACAAACTCAAGTCGAAACCGTTCCAATCAGCATTCAAATTGAACCCGAAACCATAACGGGCACGGCTGTTACCGATAATCTTATAATCGCCATGGTCGTCAATGGTCCATGAACCGTTATCAATTTTACCGTCATTATTCAAATCCTTAAACTTCAAATCGCCCGGAGCAATCGGCCGTGTACCGATATAAGAAGCGACCTGTGTCTGGTCGGCATGGTTGTCGATATCTTCCTGAGAAGTAAAGAAACCTTCTGTTACCAACCCCCAGATAGAACCTATTTCCCTTCCTTCATAGTAATCTTTTAAAGTACCTGTTTCATTTGAAAACTTGGTAATCCAAGAACGACTATCACCAATATTGAAGCTAACCCCGTAGTTCAACGGCTTACCGGCCAATTGCAATTTGTCACGCCAACTGATAGTCAAATCCCAACCGGTTGTCTTCAAATCTGCCGCATTTTCCAATGGCTCACTGGCACCTAAAACATTTGGCAACTCCGCACCGGCCGTCAACATATCCTTTGTTCGGCGAATATATCCATCGACAGTTGCTGACAAACGATTATCCAACAGGGTAACATCCATACCCCAGTCAGCTGTAGTTACCTTTTCCCAAGTCAAGTTGCCGGCAACCAACCCCGGAGCAGAAACACCCACCGGCTGCTTACCATCCAAAATAGCTCCGATCTTTCCTGATCCCATGGTAGCCAGATAAGCATAGTAATTGTCTTTCAAATCTTGGTTTCCCAAACGACCATAAGAGAATCTGAACTTTAAGAAGTCCACATAATCACGTACCGGCTCGAAGAATTTTTCTTCCGAAAGTACCCAAGCCACAGAACCGGACGGGTTGAAAACGTAGCGGTCATCATGCGGGAAACGGGATGTCCCATCGTAACGGCCGTTAAAAGCCAAGATATACTTGTTGTTGAACGTATAATTCAAACGGCCGAACACGCTTCGCATCGCCAACGTAGAAATGCTCTGTCCCACGTTCATATCGCCCGAAGCCAACCCCAGCGTAGGCAAAGACGAAGAAATCAATTCCTTACGGCTTGCAGATGCATAATTCGAACGCCAGTCTTCCTGGTTGAAACCAACCATCGCCGTAAAATCATGCTTTTCATTGAACACCTTATGGAAAGTGGCATATGCGTCAAACGTCAATGTACGGGCGTTAGTACGATTCAAATAAGCCCGAGATACAGGGTCTTGCTGCTTAGCAGGTCTGTCCGGACCATCATAATAATCGACCGGTAAGGAATATCCTTCTTCAGCATTTTTATTCGTTGTATAGTTGAACGAACCATTGACAAAAAGGACATCCTTGATAATGTCAATCTTGGTAGTAAACTGAGTTGATAAAGTCATTTTCTGCTGGTTCCAACGGCCTCCGTCTACTAAACGACCAAACACACTACTACCAGCCTTTGTCCAAGAACCATCCGGGTTATAAGTCACATCCAATGGATTAATACGGTTTACTTCCCAATAATAAGAATCTCCCAAATAGTTTGGTGAATCATAATCAGAATTAACAAAACTGGTATTATTACCGAATGTCCACCAATCCGTCACTTTGAAATCCATTTTGGAGCGGAGGTTATACTTATTGTACTTATCCGTACCATATTTCACCATACCATCCTGGAAGTTGTAGTTGGCAGAGAAAAAGTAGTTCACACGGTCTGTCTTACCGGAAACATCAATCGTATGGTTAGTAGAGAATGCCAAATTCTTATATGCTTCATCAAACCAATCCGTGCTACCGAAATAAGAATAAGTGCCGTCCTGATTCAGATAATAAGGAGAAGTACCCGGCACTTCCGACACTTTCTTAGCATACGCCAATTGTTCTTCATTATAGAGGTTGTACCAAGGATAAGACATGGTATTACGGGTTGAAGCCACAATATAAGGATCGGTAATGACATCTGCCATACCTGTCAGCTTGCGCATACCGAAGTTGTTGTTGTAATTGACCGTCAGCTTTTCCTGTCCGGCCGTCTTGGTCGTCACTAAAATAACACCGAAAGCGGCACGTGAACCGTAAATAGCAGCAGAAGCAGCATCCTTCAGCACAGAAATCGAACCGATATCAGTCGGGTTCATGCGGTTCAGTTCGGCTGCCGAAGATACCACACCGTCAATAACCACCAGCGGATCACCGCCATTGATAGAGGTTGTACCACGAATGTTGAAGCTAGGCGAATCTGTTGCCTGACCACTACCGATGGATACGTTCAAGTTGGCCACCGAACCTTGCAAAGCTTGTCCTACCGTCAGCACAGGTCTGTTTTCCAACACCTTGGTCGGTACTGTTGCAACCGCTCCTGACAAATCCACTTTTTTCTGCGTACCATAACCGATAACTACCACTTCATCCAAAGCTTCACTATCTTCCTTCAAAACGACATTGATGGCAGTTTTGCCACTCAAACTGATTTCCTGCGTTTTATAACCGATATAAGAGATCGCAACTACAGCATTCGAAGGAACATCAGAAATGGAGAAGTTACCATCAGCATCAGTTATGCTGCCGATAGTAGTACCTTTTACCATCACGTTCACACCGATCAGCGGCTCACCGGTCGCATCTTTCACATTACCCGTTACGGTTACCTTCTTTTGCTGCTGCTGATGCTGAGACTCAGCATCAGCAAAACTAACAGGCCTGTTAGTTTTTTCATTTTTGCGGACAATAATCTGACGGTCATTGATGATATATTCAATATCCGTTCCCGCAAACATATTTTTCAGGATAGTTTCAACCGTCTGGTTGTCTACGTCCACATTTACCCTTCTGTTCAAATTGATGTTTGAACCATGATACACAAAAATAAATTCACTGTTCTTTTCGATGTAAGAAAATACATCTTTTACAGTCCGGTTATTCATGCGGACAGTCAACGTGGTTTGTTCCGCATAAGTAGAAGCTGCGTAGATAGCAGATCCTCCATAACTTACCAGACATAAGGCTAAACATGCACTTTTAAGAAAATGAGCCGGTTTTCGGCTGAACTCTTCATTCTTTTTCATACATTTGTAATGTTTTTTCTTTGATACATAATTTAATAGATTAAACAAAAAATTTGAGAACCGGATGATATGGCCGTATCGTTCGGTTCTTTTTTAACTCTAGGGCTTTTACATAGGCATTTTATTTTGATATTATTATATTATTATTTGCATCTGTCTTATACTGAAGGAACATTAACTGGCAAATGATATTGATTACATCTTCCATATTTTCCCGCAAATCCAACTTTCCGGAAATAGGAATATTTCCAATCTCTTCATTATACCAAATGTTACGACCGTAATAACGCGACAACCGGTCCAACGTCTCCCCTACCTTCCGGTCGTTCAGCATCATCATATTATCCTTCCAACAGATATATTCGAAAACATCCACCTCCTTTATATCCACACTTTTATCATTTATCTTCATCATTTGATTGGGAGAGAGTATCGACTTGTTATTCTTTCCGGCATTGACTTCCACCTGCCCATTGACCAGCACGACCGAGGCGGAAACATCTTCTTTATAAGCGCATACGTTGAACTGCGTGCCGAGCACTTTCACATCAAAGCTGTTCGTCTTAACAATGAAAGGACGCGAAGGATCTTTCGCCACATCCAGATAGACTTCACCTTCTACCAGTATTTCTCTTTTATCCGTTTTGAAGACTGCCGGATAAAAAACACGTGTTCCGGCATTGACATACATTTTCGTTCCATCCGAAAAAGTAATGTCCGCCCGCCGGCCCTTTGGCACGATAATCTGATTGATTTCCTCTTTTTTCTCTTTCTTTTCTTCTGCTATTTCCTTTTTTACGACATGCTGCTCCACATTCGATTTCCCATCCACATCATATTTGATCGATGATTCATCTTTCAATTGCATCTTATCATCGCTTTCAATCAGGACAATTTCCTCTCCGGACAAAGAAGAGGTATTATTTTCAAGCAGAGCAAGCGACATGGATGCATCTTTCTTCATATCCATCCAAAAATAAAGACCTACAGAAAGAAGTACAGCTATTGAAGCTGCCACAGATAATATATAACGGGAACGTAATCTGAATAAAGTACGTGGCTGAGTCATCCGAGCTTCAATCTCCTTCCACGACGCCAGTGCCTCCTGCAAGTTATCAGGCTCTGCATCATGAACTTTCCGGAGTAGGTCTTCCCCAGCCTGCTCAAATGATTTTTTATTTAATATGTTTTGTTTTCTATTCACGAGTAACCTCTTTTATCTCTATTACGGGAGAGGTCTCATTTGGTACTCACTTTTTTGAATAAAATCAATCTTTTTTCAGATATAATTTCTTAAGACAGGATAGAGACCTGAATAACAGGTTTTTACTGGACTGATAATTTATACCCATTATCTCCGCTATTTCTTCATGTTTCAGTTCGTTCACATAATATAAATAGATTATTTCCTGCTGATGGGAGGATAACTGAGAAAAAACCTGCATGAGACGTCTGGCACGGTCATCTGCTTCCGAATCGTCGAAAGAAAGTAAAGGGAATAACTCATCTGTTATAAAAACTTCTTCATACAGGGTGATATCATCAGTCGGTTTTTCCTTTTCCAATGCATCATACAACTTGTTACGTAAGGCTTTGATCAGATATCCTTTTACATTCGGGGTAGAAGAAAGAGAAGGATAGTTCTGAATCAGTTTAATGAAAATATCCTGTATACAATCTTTCACCAGATCCTTATCGGAAACCAGTTTGGAGCCATAATTATACAACAAAGAATAAAAGCGGCAATAGATTTCTTTGAAAGCCTCCTTATCCCCCGTCAAACATGATTCCCATAATTTCTCATCGGATATTTGCATATAAACAATTGCTTATAATTTTGTTATAGCGTCTCAACTATAATTTGGTGCGCAAAAATAGGTACCTAGTATTACACTCATATTACATCAAAATTAAGTAAGCATTAGTATTAAGATTGTATCCTTCATAAATCCATAAATAGTATTGCATCCTAAAAACAGATATCTATCTCTCAAGCATGTCAGGAATAAGTTCTGTTAGAACTAAAG
>NZ_JAMOKT010000081.1:0-25290 GCF_023656795.1 Parabacteroides caeci | reverse complement strand
TAGTTAAGACTTTTCTTTCTGCAAGATTACCTTTATTCCCCAATTACACAACTTTTTTTGAAATATTTTAATGATTTATGCCACAAAACATATTTTAATAGAAATTTTGGTGCGGTTGCCCTGCCACACAAATAGCTAAGTTTGTCCAAACTTTAAATCAGAATAACATGAATACATTTTTTACAAGCCTTTTAGGGCTATGCTTGTTGGCTGCCACCTCTTGCCAGTCGACAAAACCGTCTATCAGCAAGGAGGTTATTCCTAACGATGTCAGAGCACAAGAGATGAAGGATATGAAATTCGGTATGTTCATTTGTTGGTCTTTAAGTACTTTCTCCGGAAAAGAATGGACCGGAGAAGAACTGCCTGTCGAATTTTTCCGTGCTACGGAATGCGACACGGACCAATGGGCCAGAACCGCGAAAGAAGCAGGCATGAATTATATCTATTTCCTGACCAAACATCATGACGGCTTCTGTTTGTGGGATACGAAGACTACCGATTTCAAGATTACAAATGCCCCGCTGGGAAAGGACGTAATGGCAATGCTTCGCAAATCGTGTGACAAATACGGTATAAAACTGGGGATTTATTTCTCGGAAGGCGATTGGAACTGGCCGGAAGCCGAACGCGGAAAAGGAGGTCGTGGCGGTAATAATCCGGAAGTTAAGAAGGCTCAATTGAAAGAGTTGCTGACAGAATACGGTCCCATAGAACTTATCTGGTTTGACCATGCAACGGGCGACGGCGGACTTTCGCATGCAGAGACAACCCGTTGGGTCCACCAGTTCCAACCGAATTGTTTTGTAGGCTATAACCACGGAGAACCATCCGGACGTTTATGTCTGCGGGAAATGGGAAAACCCGGACGATTGGGTGACAGCGAAGCCAGTAAGTACAATAAGGAACAGGAAGCTAATTATAACGGATACCTGGTTGCCGAATTTACCTATCCTCTCCTTCCGCCGCATCAAGGTGGTGCCATGTGGTTCTATTCTCTGCCCAAGCACGATAATTTGTGTCACCCGGCTTCCAAAATATATGAAGATTACCTGAAAGCCGTAGAGTATGAAAATATATTTTCCGTCAATATAGGTCCCGATTACAAAGGCCGTATTCGTGATATAGATGTGAAAACGTTGCAAGAAGTAGGGACGATGATTAAAGAAAATAATAAATAACATGAAAAATACACTGTTTAAAAAGAGCGGGCGGATTGAGCGTTTACATAAACGGAATCTGGAACTGGCACAGCATCATAAGAGAGATATTTATGTGGATAATCCTGAGTTTCTGGTATATCACTGGTCAGGCAAAGCGGCGACTTTCAGTCCCGCTACGGGAGATACTGCCGCTTCGGAAAGCGAACGAATCAATCTGGGTGACCATAATTGCCGTATTGATGTCGGAGGCCCTTTTCCTTTTGCCAAAGAAATGCCTTCCAAAGTCTCAGGCTTTTCCAATACTCCGATAAACTTTGCGACGGATTATGCCTTCTTTCTGGACCACAGCCCGGTTGCAATTCACCCTTATGAGAAAATAGTGGGAGAATTTTACTGGCAGCTGGACGAGGCGCGTTATTTCAAATATCCGCAGGAAAACCAGGATTTAGGTTTTAAAGCAAGAGAAATGGGGGCCGGTGGCATGAGTCTGACCCATACTTGTCCGGATTTATCCATTGGGCTCGACTTGGGTTGGAACGGAATCTTAAAGAAGATACGTCATTATAAAGAACAATACCAATCATTCGACAATCAATATAGTTATGAATATCTCTGTGCAGCAGAAATTGTGTGTGAATCAATTATCCGTTATGTAGAGAGATATGCGGAGGAAGCCGGAATACGGGCAAAGAACGAAAGCGACCCGGAGATAAAAGCTATTTACGAATCGGTTTCCCGGAGTTGCCGGAACCTGGTGTCTAATGCTCCTTCCACCTTCCTGGAAGCATTACAATGGATTAACTTCTTCCAGATAGCGGAACGTATCATTGGGCATGGAAATGGTTACGGCCGCATGGACCAGCTGCTACTGCGTTTTTACCGGGCAGATGTAGAAAAAGGCATTTTAAATAAAGAGACTGCCCGCGAACTGATTGCCGAGTTGTATCTGAAATATGGCGGTAACTATTTTTGCTTCGGCGGACGGGATAAGGAACTGAAAGATGCCACCAACGAAGTAAGCTGGATTGGAGTGGAAGCATACGATATGCTGGGTGGATACAACCAGCTGGGAGTGATGTGGCATAGCGATATCGACCCCGATTTCTGGGAATATGCCTGTGATGTAGTCGGACGGCATGGTTGCGGCGCTCCTACGCTGGTCAACTATGATGTGATGCGGGCCAGCGAACTGCGCTCCGGATATAAGGAAGAAGATGCATGGAATATTGCCTATTCGGGATGCCAATGGTATTGTTCGGTAGGAAAAGAATATAGCGACCAGGATACCAATTCCCTGGTTCCTATCCAGCCGCTACAACGCACGATACGGTATGCCGCTCAAAACAAGCTGTCCGACTGGGATGCTTTCCTGGCTCATTTTCGCCGGGAACTGGATGCAACGACGGACGCATTGGTCGAATTTAAGAACAATACCTACAAATGGCAACCCAAAGTATGGCCGGAAATAGTAACGTCCTTCTGTATGCATGGCCCGATAGAAAACGGCAGAGACGTAACGGACGTCAGGGCTGTGGCAAACAATTATACTTCGGTGAATGTATTGGGTGTTCCTAATTTATGCGACAGTATGTTTGCTATACGTGAGCTGATATTCAAAGATAAAAAATATACTTTGGATGAGTTGGAAGAAGCTTTGACTACAAACTGGGAAGGCAGGGAAATCATGAGGCAGGATTTTCTGAATATGCCAAAGTTCGGGAATGATAATGCTTCCGTCGACGATATGACCGTTGAAATATGTACATTGATACGTGAAATGCTGGAAGAGAAGCATAATATAAAAGGATTCCATTACCGTCCATCTCTATTCCAGTTCATGGGACATACGTATGCCGGCCCGATGCTGGGAGCAACACCCGACGGACGAAAGGCGGAAGAACCGCTAGCACATGGTATGAATCCGATGCATGGACGGAACAAAGAGGGGATTTTACCCACGATGCGTTCTTTCACCAAATTGAATTACAGTGAATACCAGGGCGGTTCATTCCAGATAGAACTTCATCCGAGCTTCTTTCCCGAAGATAAACCTCGCGGAACTTTTGTCCGGGCTTTTGCCAATCATTTCTTTACCTGCGGTGGTGTACAAATCAATTTGAATGTAGTAGATATAGCGACCCTGGAAGACGCAATGCATCACCCTGACAAAGATGAATATAAGGGAATAGTCGTGAAAGTGACCGGCTATTCTGCACATTTTGTATTCATGGATAAACAATTCCAGCAGGAATTTGTAAAAAGGGTCAATTATCAGAATTTGTAATGCAGGAAAGAGAACTGGCAGCGAATCTTGTCAAGATTACTCCGCTATCTTCACATGACGGTCCGGGGTTGCGAACGACTGTTTTCTTTAAAGGTTGTCCGCTACACTGCCGCTGGTGTCATAATCCGGAAACGATTCATCCGTTTCCGGAACTAAAATGGACTAAGCGCGATTGCATCGGTTGCCGGCAATGTGAAAAGGCATGTAAAAACGGAGCGATTGATTTTTCCCTTAAAAGAGAGTATGTAATCGATACGGATAAATGCATCCGGTGTTTTTCCTGTGTAGAACATTGCCCATCAAAAGCATTAAGTATCATCGGTCATAAATATTCACCCCAAACGTTATCGGCCTGTATCCTGAAAGATGAAGCGTTACTAAAAAGCATGGACGGAGGAGTTACATTTTCCGGAGGTGAACCAGCCCTGTATCCGGATTTTATAACCGTTCTTGCGAGAAAGTTGAAAGAGCGGGATTTACATCTGGCCCTCGATACATGCGGACAGGTTTCCTCTTCAGCCTATGAACGGATGTTGCCGTTCCTGGATTTGTTACTATTCGATATTAAAGAGATAAATCCGGAGAGACATATTGCTTTTACAGGGAAAGATAACAGGAGAGTAATTGATAACCTGCACATTATTGCCGGATTGATTCGGAAGAGCCGTCTACATACACGAATATGGGTCCGCACCCCCTTAATTCCGGGAATGACGGCCTCTGTTGAAAATATAGCAGGCATCGGAAAATTACTCAACGACTCTTTTTCAGACCTTATTGATAAATGGGAACTTTGTGCTTTTAATAATATGTGTGCCGATAAATACACAGAATTGGGATTAAACAGGTCATTGGCAACAGTTCCTTTACTAACGAATGAAGAAATGGCAGCTTTGCTTGACACGGCAAAAAAGTCGGCTGGCGAAATAAAACAAATAACAGCTTCCGGGCTTATAAAACAGAACTCTTATGATGATTGAAAATAAAACGAAAATGGTTAATCGAAAATATCTGATACCTTTTATCTTAATCACCTGCCTGTTTTTTATGTGGGGGATTCCCAACAATTTAAACGGTATACTGAACTTCTACAATTTATGAAGTCTTTCGAACTATCCATATTGGAGGCGAGTTTGATTCAATCTGTTTTTTATATCGGTTATTTCGTTTTTGCTTTTCCGGCTGCTACAATCATGCAAAAGTATGGTTATAAAACGGGACTGATCGGGGGACTATTACTTTTCGCCGTAGGTTGCGTGTTATTCTGGCCGGCGGCAATAGCCGGTAGTTATGCTTTTTTCCTTTTTTGCCTGTTTATTATCGCTTCCGGCCTCACTTTCCTCGAAACAGGAGCCAATCCTTTTATTGTACAGTCGGGAGATGAAGAAACGGCTGAACAACGGCTGAATCTGGCACAGGCATTCAATCCTCTGGGTTCTATTTTCGGAGTAATCATCGGTACGGTTTTCATTTTCTCCGGAGTAGAGTTAAGTGGAGAAACAATCGCAGAAATGAAAGAGGCAGGCAAATATACCGCATATTTAGAGGTGGAGACTTTACGTGTTGTCACTCCTTATCTATTTCTGGCTGTATTTGCCTGTATATGGGCAATCCTTTTGTGGAAAATAAAATTACCGGAGCAGCAGACGACCAAGGAACAAGCCACCCGTATAGGAGACTCCCTGAAAATCCTGCTGAAAAATAAAGAATTCATGAAGGGAGCCCTCGCCTTATTCCTGTATGTCGGCGCCCAGGTGGGGACATGGAGTTTCTTTATATTATATGTACAACAATATGCAGGAATAACAGAAAAAACAGCCGGCTATATGCTCTCCGCCACTTTGGTTGCTTTTACATTAGGCAGATTATCCGCAACCTGGTTGATGAAGCTGGTTAAACCGATCCGGTTGATGGCCTTTTACAGTCTGATTAATATCATTCTGACAATCTGTTGCATATTAATGCCAGGTGTATTCGGTACATGGTGCTTATTATCGACCAGCTTCTTTATGTCATTGATGTATCCCACTATTTTTGCATCAAGCCTGAAAGGGTTGGGAGAACACACAAAGATTGGCAGTTCGGTAATGGTAATGAATATTTTAGGCGGGGCCGTCGTTACCCCTCTTATGGGAGTAATCCAGGAAATATCCAATGTTGCCATCTCTATGATTCTTCCTTCAATCGCCTATATGTATATTTTTTATTATTCAATTAAAAAGTCTTCTTAAAATAAAAAAAGAGTAAAACCAACTTCCTGTTAGTCGGCTTTACTCTTTTCTTATTTATCTGAGAATAGTTGAATACTTCTAATCAAACATATGTCTGAATTTGCTGAAGATCTTCTCTTTCATTGTACGGTTCGGCTGGAAGTTCGGTGAATTATCCAAACCGGTCAGCGTTTCTTTTTCTGACGCTGATAATGTTTCAGGAATATATACGCTGACATTTACCAGCAAATCACCTGTTCCATAACTGTTCACGGAAGGAAGTCCCTTATTTCTCAGGCGAAGGACTTTACCCGGTTGCGTACCCGGTTCGATCTTCACCTTCGCTTTACCGTCGATGGTCGGAACTTCTACGGTTCCTCCCAAAGCAGCCTGGGGAACACTCAACAACAAGTTATACAGCAAGTCATTCTCGTCACGGATCAGTTCTGCATGCGGTTCTTCTTCAACCAAAATCAGCAGGTCACCGTTTATTCCTCCGTGGCGGGCTGCATTTCCCTTTCCGCTCATGGATAACTGCATTCCTTCAGCTACGCCGGCAGGTATGTTGATCGTAATGATCTCTTCATCACGCATAACACCCTCACCGTCACATTGAGCACATTTTTTAGTGATGATCTTTCCTTCACCGCCACAAGTCGGACAGGTAGACTGTGTCTGCATCTGACCCAGAATTGTATTGGCAATACGGGTAACGACACCACTGCCATGGCAAGTCTCACAAGTCTTGGAGCTGTGGTCGTCTTCTGCTCCGCTACCGTGACATTTGCTACAAGGTACATATTTCTTAACCTTTATCTTCTTCTCTACTCCGTTAGCGATCTCTTTCAGATTCAGTTTTACCTTCACACGCAAATCTGATCCGCGGTTCACACGACGACCGCCACGTGAGCCTCCGCCAAAACCACCGAAACCGCCAAAGCCACCAAAATGTCCTCCAAAGATGTCTCCGAACTGAGAGAAGATATCTTCCATTGACATTCCGGCTCCACCAAAGCCACCTCCCTGGGATGCACCTCCTACTCCGGCATGCCCGAACTGGTCATAGCGCTGACGTTTCTGAGGATCACTCAATACGTCGTACGCTTCGGCAGCTTCCTTGAAGTTTTCTTCTGCCTGTTTGTCACCGGGGTTCTTGTCCGGGTGGAATTGGATTGCTTTCTTTCGATATGCTTTCTTAATTTCTTCTACTGTGGCGGTTTTTGACACCTCCAGCACTTCGTAATAATCTCTTTTAGCCATCTTTGTATTGTTGTTATTTGCCCTCTAGCATGTTGCTTATTCTCCTACTACTACTTTTGCGTGACGAAGCACTCTGTCATTTAAAGTATATCCGGTCTGTACACAATCCAGGATTTTACCCTTCATGCCAGGTTCCGGAGCAGGAATAGTAGCTACAGCTTCAAACATTTCGGTGTCGAAAGGTTGGCCTACCGCTTCAATAGCTTTCACTCCCTGCTGGGCCAGATAAGCCATAAATTTGGAATAGATAAGTTCTACCCCTTCTTTCACGGCTTCCACATCATCCGAGTTACGGATATTCTGTAATGCACGTTCGAAATCATCGACTACAGGAAGTAAGTTTTTCAGGGCTGCCTCACCACCGTTCTTAATCAGGTCTGCTTTTTCACGCAGGGTACGTTTGCGGTAATTATCAAATTCTGCCATCAGGCGAAGATGAGAGTCGTTCAATTCGTTATACTTCTTTTTCAACTCATCCAGCTCTTCGGTCACATTGTCAGTTTGCGCACATTCTTCTGCCGCATTTTCCTGTTCCTGCTGCAAATTTGTCGCTTCTTCGTTGTTCTGACATTCATTCTTTTCAGCCGTTTCCTTCTTTCCGTTAAAATTCATCTTGCTCATAACTATCTTAATTTTTTTATTATTACCTAATTGTCAGCATAATACGACAACTTTCATCTACTAACACTTTGGATGCAGAAAAAGTTATCCTTACGATCATACACCGGAATAACATCAAATATGCTGCCAACTATTCATACTCAACAAAAATATCTTTACCTTTGCCTATAGATTTAGGTATAAACAGGTATTATTAATACTATAATAGAATTACTGGCATTATGAAAAGAATTGTTTTATCCATATTATTGTTATTTGCATTCTTAACCGGTTATGCACAGAACCGTAGCGCGTCAATCTGTAGATTAGGATTCACATATGATATCAGCCAAAGTAACAACTGGGGAAAGTTCAAACCTGTCATTACAGGAGTTATCCCTTATTCTTCGGCAGAACTTGCAGGAATTAAGCAAGGTGATATTGTAGAAGCGATAGACGGGGTGCAGTCGGCAGAAGTTTCTCCTCAGGAGATAGCCCAGTTACTGAATCCTGCCGGTAAAAATGAAGTGATACTAACCATCTCCAATCTTTCCATCCCGACCAAACAGGTAATGGTTAAGAAGGATTGCAAGAAGGTCAACTCGATCACTGAAGACCAGTTGGCTTCGGCTTTCTCCATGTACAGTCTGGAGACTACCAGCGAGCGCACTTTTACCTGTCCGTTCAAGACAGTGGTGACACCCGATTCTATAAGCTTCGGCAAATTCAAGACATTTGCTTTCGCAGCGATAGATGAGAACAACCGTAAACTGGAAAGTGCCATCAATGATTGCATCGAGAAAGAAATGACTAAAAAAGGACTGGTGCTGGATATCGCACAACCGGATATTCTGATACAGACATTCTACTTCTTCGATAAGAATCCGAACTTCAAAGGAGCCAATAAGATCCAGATAGAGAAAGAGCCTACTTTCCGTTATAATTTTACTCAGAGTAAGATGGATTCTTTCCCGTTCCTGGGTAATTCGGCGGCAGAGGCTGAAGCAGAATACCTGTTACAATTCGGTTTCCGAATGATCGACCAGGCATTTGTTCCGGGTCGCATCCTTTGGGAATGCGAGGCGAACGAATTGCTGGAAGATTCCTACAAGCTGGAAGAATATGCCCGTATCCATGTGCCGCTGATGCTGATGCAATATCCGTATGTAAAATATGGTCGCAATGTACAATATAAGGTAAACCAGAAGACTTATAATTACACCGGGATCAGTTATGACATCGACCGTCTGGAACTCATCACGGATGTAGACCGCAATTCGCCGGCTTACGCATCAGGACTTCGTCCGCGTGACGTGATCGAAAAGATCAATGACAACAAAATGAATTATTCCGCCGAAGAATTTACAGCAGGCTATAAGAACTTCATTTCCAAAACAATGAAATTCCGCGATCCTAAAACACAATTCACGGACGCAAACGGCTTCAAACGCTGTATGTTCTGGGATACATTCCAATACCCTCAGGTTGCCGACGCTCTACAAAAGTCAGGCAATGTAGGAGGTTTCTCCTACCTATATTATTATGCTCCTTATATCAACCCGACCGGCAACAATGCCTGTACGTTTGAAATTAAACGGGGCAAAAACAAAATGGAAATGATCGTCCGCCCTACTATCCGCAGAGAGATTACGGTGGAGATAAAATAAAGCATATAAATAAACGTGATATACCCACAAAACTTTGAACAGAAAACGGGGTTCGATAAAGTACGCCGTTTAATTTCCGATAAATGTTTAAGCCCGCTGGGACAAGAGCGGGTTGCAGAGATGGAATTCTCTGCCGACTATACAACCGTTATTGAACGTCTGGAACAGACAGATGAGTTTGTCCGTATCCTGCATGGAGAGGTAGAGTTTCCTGCCAGTTTCTTTTTCGATGTCCGTTATTCGTTGAAACGGATACGCCCGGAAGGAACCTGGCTGGACGAAAAGGAATTGTTCGACCTGAAACGTTCGCTACAGACAATCAACGATATTGTCCGTTTCTTCCGGACGGAAGAGGATGAAGAAATAGCTTATCCGGCTTTGACAGCGCTGGCTGGTGACATTCTTGTTTTCCCCCAGTTGATCGGAAAAATAGATTCTATCCTCGACAAGTTCGGGAAAGTAAAAGACAATGCGTCTCCTACCCTGGCACAGATCAGAAAAGAAATTTCATCCACGATGAGCGGTATTTCCCGCAGCCTGCAATCCATCCTGCGGAATGCACAGTCGGAAGGCGTAGTAGACAAAGATGTCACCCCGACCATGCGCGACGGTCGTCTGATGATTCCCGTAGCCCCAGCTTTTAAGAGAAAGATAAAAGGTATCGTACACGACGAATCGGCCAGTGGAAAGACAGTTTTCATTGAACCGGAAGTTGTTGTGGAAGCCAACAACCGGGTGCGTGAGCTGGAAGGTGACGAACGCCGAGAGATCATGAAGATCCTGACGGAGTTTACCAATATTGTACGCCCGATGGTGCCGGATATCCTGCAATCATATGAGTTTATGGCGGATATTGATTTTATCCGTGCCAAAGCGCTCTTTGCCGAACAGGTAAAAGGGATCAAGCCGGTTGTGGAGAATGTACAACAGGTGGATTGGGCGCGTGCCGTTCATCCGCTGCTTTACCTGTCATTGCAGAAACAAAACAAGCAAGTCATACCACTCGATATCACACTCGATGAAAAGAAGCGTATCCTGATTATTTCAGGACCGAACGCCGGAGGTAAATCAGTCTGTCTGAAAACGGTCGGACTGCTACAATATATGATGCAATGCGGATTATTGATTCCATTGCACGAAAGTTCACGCACCGGTATATTCTCCAGTATTTTTATTGATATCGGTGACGAGCAAAGTATTGAGAACGACTTGAGTACTTATAGCTCCCATCTGACCAACATGAAGTATTTCGTCAGAAACTGTAACGAAAAGACAATCATACTGATCGATGAGTTCGGTAGCGGTACGGAACCCCAGATAGGTGGTGCCATTGCCGAGGCTTTGCTAGACCGTTTCAACCGGAACCGCAGTTTCGGTGTAATTACGACGCACTATCAGAATCTGAAGCATTTTGCCGAAGATACGGAAGGCATCGTAAACGGCGCCATGTTGTATGACCGCCATCTGATGCAGCCGTTATTCAAATTGTCTATCGGGAATCCGGGGAGCTCGTTTGCTGTCGAAATTGCACGAAAGATCGGTTTACCGGAAGATGTGATAGCAGACGCCTCTGCCAAAGTCGGCTCCGATTATATCGATATGGACAAATACCTGCAAGATATTGTCCGCGATAAACGTTACTGGGAAAGCAAACGGCAGAATATCCGCCAGCAGGAAAAGAAACTGGAAGATATCACCTCCCGTTACGAAAAAGATCTGGAAGAGGTAAACAGGCAACGAAAGGAGATCATGCGCGAAGCGAAAGCCGAAGCGCAACGAATACTGGCCGAAGCTAATGCCAGGATCGAGAATACGGTTCGTGAAATCAAGGAAGCACAAGCAGAAAAGGAACAGACCAAACTTGCCCGTAAAGCGTTGGAAGAGTTTAAGGCCTCTGTCGAATCGGCCGGAGAAGAAGATGACAAGATCGCCCGCAAGATGGCGAAGTTGCAGGAACGGAAAGAGCGTAAAAAGCAAAAACAGAATACACCTGCCGCCAAACAGACATTCAACCGCGATGTGATCGAAGTGGGCGACAATGTCCGCCTGAAAGGACAGGTTTCTGCCGGAACAGTTATGGAACTTCAGGGCAAACAGGCGGTCGTAGCATTCGGCATGATTAAAAGTACGGTTAAACTGGAACAACTGGAGAAAGTCAGCAAAGGACAGATCAAGAAGGGAATCCAGAAAAGTACATTTGTCAGCTCGGATACGACCGACCATATGCACGAGAAGAAATTGAACTTTAAGCAGGAAATAGATGTTAGAGGTATGAGAGGCGATGAAGCACTGCAAACTGTCACCTATTTCATTGATGATGCCATCCAGGTCGGAGCATCGAGGGTGCGTATCCTGCATGGCACGGGTACAGGGATCCTGCGGCAACTGATACGCGACTATCTGCATTCAGTTCCCGGTGTCCGCCATTATCACGATGAGCATGTTCAACTGGGAGGTGCAGGCATCACTGTTGTGGAACTGGATTAAACAAGGGTATCTATGAGACGAAAAGAAGCTACACATGTGCACAGAAAAAGACATATTTCTAACCGGCATCTGTCGGATAAGTATTATTATGCCGGTGAGCATGAGACTGTAACCGACATTCGTCTCACCCAATACAATGCCGATGTACTCCATACGGCTGAAGTAAAAAAGGGTACTTCTTCTTTCGGCAAGCTGGTCGATCCGAACAAAATAAACTGGTTTCAGGTAAGCGGGCTGACCGACTCCGATACCATTACGCGTATCGTAAAAGAGTTTGGCCTGCACAATCTGGATGCCAAGGATATACTGACACCTCAGCATGTCGTAAAGATCGAGGAATATGCGAACCATGTGCTCATTATCCTGAATTCCAGCTATTATGATGCCAATATGGAGATACATTCCGAGCATATCAGCTTGTTGGTCACCGGAAATGTAGTCATCACTTTCACTGAAAGTAATAATCCGGTATTCGCCAACACAATGAAAGCGCTGGAATCCGATATGCTGAACCTGCGAAAAAAAGGCAGCGGACTGCTGCTTGCTTTCCTGCTGAATACGATCATTGCCAATCTGGTGGAAACGGCCTCCAAAGTTGAAGAAATGCTGGAAGATATCGAAGAGACACTGCTCGACATCAAAAGCGACCAGGGAAACATGGGTTCGATGATCCAGCAACGCCGGCATGAATATATGCTTATCCGCAAAAACAGCCAGCCATTGAAGGAACAGTTCCCCAAACTACTGCGTACGGAGAACGGAATAATCAGTCCCGATATGCTTCCGATCTACAACGACCTTGCCGACCAGTTACAATTCGTTATCCAGACAACAGAAAGTTGCCGGGAAATCATTTCTTCATTGGTGGACCTTTATATTTCCAACAATGACCTGCGAATGAATGCGATCATGAAACGGTTGACGGTCGTATCTACCCTGTTCATCCCGCTGACATTCCTGGTCGGCGTATGGGGTATGAACTTCAAGCTGATGCCCGAACTGGACTGGAGATATGGCTATGGTATTGCCTGGGGAATCATGTTCCTCACAGGCATACTAACCTGGATTTATATGCGAAAAAAAGACTGGTTCTAAATCCCGTAATTCCTTTTGAACTGGTAATAAGTATTTCTGGACACGTTGAAATGCTTGCAGATCATGACAACAGTGTCCCCTCTTTCAAGCATGTTCATCACTTCATCTTTGTTGGCATCCAGCAAAGATTGCTTGGCATCCGTTCCTTTCGGACGTCCCAATTGCAAGCCCTCCTTCTCTTTCTTATGGTTCAACGCCTCTTTCGTACGGACAGACATCAGGTTGTGTTCTATCTCCGAAACCAGATTACAGGTGGTCGATACTACCTCCGTATTCAGGCTGTCATCCAAAAGATAACGGTCATTTATACTATATACATGAACCCCCAGGGTCATACATTTACTCAAAAGGGTCATTACTTCGGACAAGGTACGACCAAACCGGGCAATATCCGTTATAATAACTTTATCACCTTTTTTCATTCTGTCCAACACACGGAACAGAGTCGGTTCACTCTCCTTTCTTTTTCCGTCTACTATATCAGTGATCCATTTACTGATTTCCAAACCATTTGCTGACGCATAACGAGTAATTTCATCTTTCTGTCTTTCAAGATGTTGCTTGTCAATAGTTACTCTCAAATAAGCTATTACCATAAAACTTCTGCTACTTACTATTTTGAATGTGCAAAATACATTTTCGTTTACGCGGTGAAGATACAATAAAGTAATGACAGGTCATACATTATTTCCCGTTTCCTCGCATAAAAAAACGCTAAAAAGAGAAGTATAGCAATTTAAAAAACAAGGCGTTACACATAATGCTAAACTTTCCCTTTTATTTAAAGAAAATGTTATTGAAAACAAGATGAAACATTCTTTAATAAGCGCTGCATACATTTTATGTTTATATCCGGTAAAACAATCGTATCTTTGCGTTCATGAAGAAATATCTTTTAGTCATACTAACGTTCCTGTATCTCGGGGTTTCCAGCGGAATAATCCTGAATATCCATCATTGCATGGGTAAGATAGTGGAAGTTGACCTGTGGCAAAATGATATATGCCCTTCATGCAAGGAGAAGAAACAAACACATCATTGCTGTTCTACAGATACGCAGTTGGTGAAGATGACAGTCGACCAGAATATCGACCAGATACCGGTGATAGATTATACTCCGGTTGCTTTGTCCTTGCTGTTCGATATAAATGACCTGTTGGTCCTCTCCGAAACGGACGGCTCAACTCTATTCAATCCTTTTTATAATACCCCACCCGACGAATGTAGTGGTACAGAACTATGCATTCGAAACTGTTCTTTTCTGATTTAGTGAATGCCGGCTACCTGTCGGTAGTCTCTTTTGTTCACATTCCATAAACAAAAAAAGATTATAATCTGTTCCTTTTGTGTAACACGAGAGGAAACTTCATATGCATAGGCATTCTTTGGAAAACAATGTTTGCCCGTTCTAAGAAGTTGTATGCAGCAAATAAATCCATCAGAATAAAAAAACAGTACTCTATGCTAAATAAAATAATCTGTTATTTCCTTGAGAACAGGGTGATAACCATGCTATTATTACTATTGGTCGTTGTCTGGGGAATATCCACATCTCCTTTCAACTGGCACGGTGGTATCATACCCCGTAATCCAATCCCGGTGGATGCCATTCCCGATATAGGCGACAACCAACAGATTGTCGCTACCGAATGGATGGGACGGTCTCCCAAAGACATACAAGACCAAATCACTTATCCGCTGACAACTTCCCTACTGGGAATACCTGGGGTTAAAAGTATCCGGAGCAGTTCCATGTTCGGAATGTCATTCATTTATATCATTTTTGATGACAATATAGAATTTTACTGGAGCCGTTCACGTATCCTGGAGAAGTTGAATTCCCTGCCTTCCGGCACATTGCCGGAAGGTGTACAGC
Source organism: Parabacteroides caeci (assembly GCF_023656795.1). NCBI lineage: Bacteria > Pseudomonadati > Bacteroidota > Bacteroidia > Bacteroidales > Tannerellaceae > Parabacteroides > Parabacteroides caeci. Next base: position 10,648 of record NZ_JAMOKT010000081.1, on the reverse strand, counting down.
CAGCCCTCGGGCCTGATGCAACGGCTTTGGGACAAATATATTGGTATACGCTGGAAGGTAGAAATCCGGAAACGGGTAAACCCACCGGAGGCTGGAATGCCGAAGAGTTACGCACGATACAGGACTTCTACATCAAATATAGCCTTTCGGCTGCCGAAGGAGTATCGGAAGTGGCTTCTGCCGGAGGTTTTGTAAAGGAATATCAAATCGAATTGAATCCGGATGCCATGCGGGCTTTCAATATATCGGTTATGGATATTATGAACGCCGTCAAGAAAAGTAACCTCGATATCGGTGCGGAAACGATGGAGATAAACAAAGTAGAATATCTGATCCGGGGATTGGGATATATTAAAGATGTATCCGACCTGGAAAAGGCTGTCGTCACTGTGCGCGACGGTGTTCCAGTCCGTATTTCAGATGTTGCTTTCGTAAATATAGGCCCGGGAACACGTCGGGGCGGACTGGATAAGGAAGGTATCGAAGCTGTCGGCGGAGTGGTTATCGCCCGTTACGGTGCTAATCCGCTGGAGGTGATTGACAATGTTAAGACGAAAATAAAAGAAATTGAAGCCGGACTTCCCCAAAAGACATTGGAGGACGGGACAGTTTCGAAAGTAACCGTTGTTCCGTTTTACGACCGTACCAACCTGATAAAAGAGACAATCGGGACACTGGAGACTTCACTTTCGCATGAAATATTGATTTGTATCATTGTAATTATCGTACTGGTACTGAACCTGCGTGCCTCGGTCATCATTGCCAGCATGTTGCCGATAGCCGTACTGGCGACTTTCATCCTCATGAAATATACCGGGATAGAGGCAAATATTGTCGCATTATCGGGTATTGCGATAGCAATCGGAGTCATGGTCGATGTCGGGGTTGTTTTTGTGGAAAGTATTATCCGGTATATGGAGATGCCGGAGAACAAAGACATTAAAAGAGGTAAAGCCTTCGTAAGCCTTATTTACAAAGCAGTAAGTGAAGTGTCCGGTGCCATCGCGACGGCGATGATAACAACCATTGTCAGTTTCCTGCCGGTCTTTGCGATGGAGGCACAGGAAGGGAAGATGTTTTCTCCCCTCGCCTATACAAAAACATATGCGCTGGCTTCCGCTTTTATTTGGGGGTTAATAATATTACCTACGCTCTCTTATCTGCTGTTCTCCGTCAGGATAAATTCAAAAATGATACGGAAGGTGGCTAATTATTTGTTAGTTGTAGCAGGTATCGTATTACTGGTTATCTATGGAAGCATACCGGCACTGGGACTTACGGCTGTCGGTGTGAATAACCTGCTCGCTTCTTATTGGAAGAATCCCCAAATGAGTACCTATATCAATATAGGCATTACGCTGCTGGTTGCTATTTATTACCTGTCGGAAGAATGGTTGCCGATGGGACCGCAAGCCGGATTATCCGCCAATATATTATTTGTTGCTGCCTGTATCCTTATTATTTTATCTCTTCTGTGGATATTGGTTATTTACTATGAAAAGATACTGAGATGGTGCCTCAGCCACCGCTGGCAGTTTATGATTATCCCTGCCGCTACCATCGTATTCGGTTTTATGATTTGGAGAAAAATCGGCGAAGAGTTTATGCCCAGCCTGAACGAAGGCTCCTTCCTGCTGATGCCGACCAGTATGCCCCATACCGGGATTGCACAGAACCTGGATTATATCGAAGCACTGGATAAACGTCTGGCGGCTATTCCCGAAGTAGAGACAGCCATCGGGAAATGGGGACGTGTCAACTCGGCTCTCGACCCGGCTCCGGCACAGATGTTTGAAAACACCATCAATTATCGTCCGGAATATATATTGAATGAAGACGGACAGCGCGAACGGTTCAAGGTAAACGGGAAAGGAGAATATCTTTTAAAAGACGGCGGTACTTATAATCCAGCCGACGGTTTCCGGCTTATCCCCCGCGACAGCCTGATACCTGACCGGAAGGGAGATTATTTCCGTCAATGGCGTCCGGAAATTAAAAACACAGACGATATCTGGCAGCAGATTGTGAATGTCACCCATTTACCGGGTTTGACCTCCGCTCCTAAATTACAGCCGATAGAGGCACGTCTGGTCATGCTTTCCACCGGGATGCGTGCCCCGATGGGACTAAAGATATATGGTCCGGACCTGGAGACAATCGAGCAAAGCGGAAAAGCGATAGAACAGGCATTGAAAGAAGTTCCTTCGGTTATCCCATCTTCCGTCTTCTACGACAGGGCAGTCGGCGCCCCTTATCTGGAAATAAAGTTGAACAGGGATAATATGGCCCGCTACGGAGTAAATGTAGAAGACTTACAGGAGATATTGAGTGCTGCTGTCGGTGGAATGGTATTGACCACTACGGTCGAAGGCAGGGAACGTTTCCCGGTCCGTCTCCGTTATGCACGTGAACTGCGGGATAATCCGGAGGCTTTATCCATGTTACTGGTTCCTACCGCTACCGGCGCACAGATTCCATTGAAAGAACTGGCGGATATCGACTATACCCGGGGAGCACAGATGATTCAAAGTGAGAATACGTTTCTGGTCGGTTATGTCATATTCGACAAAACATCCGGCAAAGCCGAAGTAGATGTAGTAAAAGAAGCGACACGCGTACTGGACCAAAAGATAAAAGACGGAGAGTTGACTTTGGCAAAAGGCGTCTCCTATAAATTCGCCGGCAATTACGAACAACAGGAACGAGCCACCCAGCGGTTGGCGATTGTTGTTCCATTGGCATTGCTAATCGTTTTACTGGTACTCTATTTCCAGTTTAAAACAGTAATAGCTTCCCTCATCCACTTCTCCGGCGTATTTGTCGCTTTTGCTGGAGGTTTTATCCTGCTTTGGTTGTACGGGCAGGATTGGTTCATGAACTTTTCCGTAGGGGGAGAAAACATGAGAGACCTTTTCCAGATGCATACAATCAACCTGAGCGTCGCTGTCTGGGTCGGCTTTATCGCCCTGTTCGGAGTCGCAACCGATGATGGCGTGCTGATGGGGACATACATCCACCAGACTTTCCTGCAACAGAATCCGACTACTAAAGAAGCGATACGGGAAGCAGTCGTTACAGCCGGACTCAAACGTGTACGTCCTGCCGCCATGACGACGGCAACAACATTAATCGCCTTACTGCCGGTACTGACTTCTACCGGAAAGGGAGCCGATATCATGGTACCGATGGCAATACCCACTTTCGGAGGTATGCTGATACAATCTATGACTATGTTCGTAGTCCCTGTGCTGCAATGCTGGTGGCGCGAAAGTGTGATTAAGAAAGAGCAAAAGAAACAGAACATTGAAATAAATACAAGCGATGAGAAATAAGATAAAAGTACAAGCATATATAACAGGAATAGTCCTGCAGCTCGGTTTCCTTCCGGCATTTTCACAGCAGGCAGACAGCCTGTCGTGGTATCTGGAGACAGCCGCACGCAACAACCCGTTGGTAAACTCCAACTTTGCCCTCTATAAGGCTTCACTGGAAAAGATTCCACAGGCAGGAGCTTACGAAGACCCGGAACTGGATATCGGTGTTTTTGTCAAACCGATGGAGACACTGAGCGGTAAACAGATTGCCGACTTTACCCTGATGCAGATGTTCCCCTGGTTCGGAACGCGTAAAGCGGCCCGCAATGAGGCGACCGAAATGTCACGCATGGCCTACGAGCAATTCCGTGAAGCCAGAAACAATCTGTTTTATGAAGTAAAGAGCCAGTGGTACCAGTTATGTAACCTCAACGAACAATATAAAAACACGCAAGCTAATCTTGCTTTATTGGAACAATTGGAAAAATTGGCACTCAACCGTTATTCCGCACCGTCGGCCAATGCACCCGCCTCCACAGTTCCCCCCATAACAGGCAATGTCGTTACTCCCCCCGCTTCCAATGGAAACAGCATGGATAACATGGGAGGAATGGGAAACAGCTCCCAGGCAACGCCACAAGGTAGTCCGGCCGGCAATTCCTCTATGCAGGGAATGGCTTCCGGTCCTATGGGAGGTTCTATGGGTACCGGCAGTTCTTCAGGCACCATGTCGGACGTACTGCGCATACAGATAGAAAAAGCGGAACTTCAGAATAATCTGGAGCTCATAGCCTCCAACAGAACGGCCGCCGAAGCACGTTTCAATGCCTTGTTAAACCGCAGACAGGATATGAGGGTTGCTGTTCCCGATTCTTTGCAACAACTGCATTTCCTGATTGACGACCAGGCTATGACCGACAGTATCATTATAGCCAACCCAATGTTGTCGATGCTCGAAGCCGAAGCGAATGCCTACCGGGCAAAAGCAGAGATGGATAAAAAGATGAGTTATCCGATGTTTGGAATCGGCCTGCAATATTCACTGGTCGGGAAATCGAATAACAGTATGGTTATGGATAACATGAACGGTATGGATATGGTCATGCCTATGTTTAAAATCAGTATTCCAATCTTTCGTAAAAAGTATCAGGCACAACAAAAGGAAAGCCGGCACTACCGCCAGGCAAGCGAACTGAAATACGAAAATACGCTGAATCAGCTGCAATCCGAATACCAGACGGTTAAACAACAGTTGGCGGATGCATCCCGGAAAATAGCTCTTTATCAAAAGCAGCAGGAGTTGTCATTATCCACCTGGCAACTGATTGTTCGGGAATTTTCCGCCGGAACAACCAGTCTGACAGATGTCATACAGGTAGAACGCCAGCTTTTGGATTACCGCCTCAAGAAAAGTGAAGCTATTGCGGAATACAATACAAGGATAGCCGGCATGGAAAAATTAGTAGCAACCTCAATAAACGAATAAAGACATGAAAAAGATAAAAGAATGGTTCAAAGCCAAACAAGTACAATATATCCTGTTTGTAATGGCCGGTTTATTTCTGGGCTGGTTATTCTTCAGTCCGTCCTCCACAACACCCCAGGTAAACGACGAACACCATAGCCATGACAGCATTACGGAACACACCCACAGTCATGACCTGCAACAGGATGAAAACGGCGTATGGACCTGCTCCATGCATCCTCAAATCAAACAGGATAAACCGGGAAAATGCCCGATATGCGGTATGGACCTGATTCCTTTACGCAAAAGCGGTAATAGCCACGAGAATATAGACCCTTCCGCCATCCAGTTATCGGAAGAGGCAATAGCACTGGCTAATGTGCAAACCTCACGTGTCAGCAAAGAAAACCCGGTTAAGGAAGTGCGCCTGTACGGTAAAATAGCACCGGACGAACGGAGCCTGCAATCGCAAACCGCCCATGTGGGAGGCCGCATAGAAAGTCTGGCCGTCGATTTTACCGGCGAAACGGTCCGTGCCGGACAAACGCTGGTCACCCTATACTCGCCGGATTTATTTACGGCACAACAGGAATTACTGGAAGCTATCAAAATGCAGCAACCCGCCTTAATCAAAGCTGCCCGCGAGAAACTGCAACTCTGGAAGATGACGGATGCTCAGATAGCGGCTATCGAACAATCCGGCACCACCTCTCCTACTGTAGAGATTAAATCGAATACAAGCGGTATCGTTATGTCAAAGCGGGTCAGCCAGGGGGATTATGTTTCGCAGGGAGCCGTATTATTCGATGTTGCCAACCTTTCAAAGGTATGGGCCATGTTCGATGCCTATGAAACAGACCTGCCCTTCCTGAGTAAAGGAGATCCGGTCTCATTCACCATGCAGGCATTCCCCGGCAAAGTATTTAAAGGGCGTATTGCCTTTATCGATCCGATTGTCAATCCGACCAGCCGTATCTCCCGGGTTCGTGTCGAAGTAGCAAATCCGGGTATGGAACTGAAACCGGAGATGTATGCGACAGCCATCGTCGACGCTCCTCTGAAAGGATATAAAGATCAGATTGTCGTTCCCCAGACAGCCGTACTCTGGACAGGCAAGCGGTCTATCGTTTACGTCAAACAACCGGACATGTCTACCCCGACATTCCAAATGCGTGAAGTGGAACTGGGTCCGTCGTTAGGCAATGCCTATGTGATACTGAAAGGACTTTCGGATGGAGAAGAAATTGTAACCACTGGCGTTTTCTCTATCGACGCCAGTGCACAGCTGGAAGGAAAAACATCTATGATGAATAATGACGGAAACACGGCTCACCCGATGACCGGACATGAAGGGCACCAGATGCATGGAGCAACGACAGCTAAAAGTGAGCATGTTATGTTCGGAGTAAAAGGAGCCTGCGACATGTGCAAGCAACGAATTGAAGATGCCGCCAAAAGTGTAAAAGGAGTCACTTCCGCCTCATGGGATAAAGAAGCGCAAATGGTCCATCTGCAATTCAATCCAGAACAGACCTCTGCTGATGCCATTGCCAAAGCGATAGCCAAAGCCGGGCACGACAACGATAAGTATAAAGCAGACAACAGTGTTTACAACAAGCTCCCGGCTTGCTGCAAGTACCGTCAATAGAAGAGTGAAGCGCAAACAAAAAGGGCTACAATTCATTTTGTATCCCTTTCCCGTTTGCGCTTCAAAAATTATCCTCTTCCTATCAATAATACGTCTCTGTTAGCGGAATATTTACTTCGACAGATAGTGCCCCACTGCCATCACTACAAAAACGTACTTTGTTTTCCCGGGCCAACCAACCCAATGCGAGAAAAATAACAGACTCCTTACAATGAGTCATCTCTCCAATCTTTCTGATAGACATGTTACCTCTCTCTGCGAGCAAGCGCCAGATCTGACCAGCACTTGAACCAACGTCATTCTTATTCATAACACTCCATTTTTTGATATGTGACCTAAAACTAATAATAATGGATCAAACGGACATGTTCCATTTGACTCCTATATTAGTTACTTATACCATTATTACTCAACTTTCGCACAAAACAAATGACTTTGCTTTATAAATGAAACAACCTTGACACTAAAAATGTTTCACAAAAACCATACTTATTCAATATAAATTGAAAGACAAATAACCTTTAGGCTTACAATCAGCAACTTCCGTCATTCATTTTTCTGATAAAAAGAATTGTAGGAAACCGTAAACAAAGCCTTTCCCTAAACTGTTTGAATTATATAGAATCAAATAAAACAATTAGGCGATATGGACGATTATGAATTAATTGATAACGAAGAGAGACACCAATACGAATTTCACATTGGCAAATACGTTCCGAAAATTGAGTATATAAAAACCAAGAACGGCGAGATATACCTTACACACACCGAAGTGCCCGTAGCCCTCGAAGGGAAAGGTGTCGGCAGCCAGCTGGCTGAAAAAGTGCTGAAGGATATAGAAAAACAAGAATTGCGTCTGGTTCCGTTGTGTCCCTTCGTTGCCGGATACATCCAAAAGCATCCGGACTGGCGGCGCATAGTAATGAGAGGTATTAACATAGGATAAAGCGATATAGATATGGGGAAAAAAATTGAATATTCAAACGGCGAACTGACAATTATATGGCAGCCTGACCTTTGTCAGCATTCGGGTATTTGTGTAAAAACATTGCCACAGGTATATAACCCCAAGGAAAGACCCTGGGTTAAAATAGAAAATGCAACCACTGATGAATTGATCGCACAGATCAACAAATGCCCGTCGGGAGCGCTTAGTTACAGGCTTAATAAAAAAGAAGAAGAATAGGTAAATAAATAAATGCTATAACTTAATTACTGACTTCCGTCGGGCTCGTTCACAGGCCGGCGGAAGTTTTTTATTTGAGGCGGCCTTCTATCCCTAACTGGTAAAGGAATAATCCCCAGTTTTCTTCACGTATTTCTGTGTTCAACCGGACTTGCTCCACATTGATATTTACCGGATAACTGTCATTCAGATAGTATTTATCCTCAGCAGTATCATGATACAACACCAGGTCGTTATAAACCGTACTCACACTCGCCATCACATCGGAGACATTGGTCGCCGTAAACAACTCCGTATCGGCCAATATAACAAGTATCTTTTCATACTGCTCCAGCTTTTCCTTAAATGACGAATGGTCGTAGAACCTGATTTCTCTTGTATCTCTGTTAAACCATTTTATATCGTTTCCTGTAAAAAGGATTTCATTTCCTAAAGGCAGGTTATAAACCTTATGACCTAAACCGACCACAACTATTTCAGAGTTTTCATTCAGCGTACCGTCATTCTCACAGCCGGCAAACGTCAGCAATAAGAACAAAAATGATATGAAGTAACATAACTTTTTCATCAGACTATCATTTAGACTACTGTATCTGCACGAAATAAATTCAGGAACAGAGAAATAGCAGTCTCAAAATTAGCATTTTAAATTGGATGCACAAATCATTCCGGAAGAAAAAGTAAACCTGTCAGGGCATGGCATTATAGTAACGCCAGGTATCATCACGTTTACGGTTCCTCCGCTTATTCCTCTCCTTTTTCGAAAATATCCATGTCAATATATCGTCCAGAGAAAAATAGAGTTTGACGGACCCACCCACGGTTCCCCGCTTCTGTCCGTCTTTTACCACATCTGAAGAATACAGGTTCCTCCCTCCTGCCGCAGCCGTTACCGGCAGCTTGCCTACCTGTATCTCTTTTTTGTCGATAAGCCGTGTGGGAGGAGGCGTATAGGCTTCTTTGTTTATTTTCGGAATTGTATCCAGTTCCATCTTATAGAGACGGTAAACACTTGGAGGCATCGACTTATAATCCACGTTATTATGTATGCTATCCGTATCTGCATGCAAATATTCGGAGAAATCTTTCAGGAGAGGCAACTCAGAGGGGGCTTCCAGTATCTGCTGTCCGGGTTCATCTTCCATATGGATCAATTTACCTTCGCGGATAGCTTTCTGAAACTCCGGATTAATGCGTATCGTATCCTTTCCGGATAAAACACGGGACAACCACACCGAATCTTCTTCACTCCAATGCTGTGCATAGAGCTGAACCGGCAAAATACCTGTCAACATCAGAATAAGTAAACACTGCTTCAACTTCATACTATAGAAACGGTGAAAAGACAATTTTACTGCATGATAAGAACAGCCATCAAGCAGAAAAATATTTGTTTACCGGCGATGAACTTTGTAAACTTCGCGAATATTCATACTTTTACTGCCGGTTTCAGAACTGTTTGTCACAAGGGCGAAATATTTATAAACTACAATATATTATTTATGAAAAAGATTATCAGCTTATTTTTAGCAGCTACCGCATTTGCCTGTACACAGGAACAAAGCGTAGATGTAACGGTTACGAACCCGTCTGCCATCGACCGTTCAAAGGAGGTCACAGAAATTTCAATGGATGCCATTGCCAAACTGAATGGCGAATCTTTCATCATTTCCGACAATAACGGGACACAGGTTCCTTATCAGATCACATACGACAAGAAAATTATTTTCCCTGTTGATGTGAACGCAAACAGCAGCGTTACTTATAAAATCAAACCGGGCACTCCCGAGGCTTTCGCCACAGTTGCCTGCGGTAAGTTCTATCCGGAACGTGTGGACGATATTGCCTGGGAAAACGACCGTATCGCTTTCCGTACCTATGGTCCGGCTTTGCAAGCTACCGGCGAACAGGCTTTCGGATATGATATCTGGACTAAATGTGTTTCCGAACCGGTTGTAGACATGCGTTATAAGACTGAACTGGACCCTGAATCGAGAGCCAAAATAGCCGAACTGCGCAAAACAGACAAGAAAGCAGCACAGGAACTCGCCAATTCGATTTCTTACCATATCGACCATGGCAACGGATTGGATTATTATAAAGTGGGCCCGACACTGGGTGCCGGTACTTCCGCCCTTCTTTCTAACGATTCCATCGTTTATCCGTATTGTTACAAAGACTACGAAATTCTGGATAACGGTCCGTTGCGTTTCACCGTTAAGTTGGTTTACAATCCGCTGAAAGTGAAAGAGAATGACAATATCATCGAAACACGTATACTTTCACTGGATGCCGGTTCGCAGTTGAACAAAATTACGCTTACGTTTGCCAATCTGAATGAAGCGACACCGCTTGTAACCGGTATCGTACTGCACGAACCGAGCACAGACTATCAGGCTGATGCCGCAAACGGCTACATTGCATACGCCGACCCGGAAGACCCGACAAACGGACAAATCTATATCGGAGCCGTCTTCCCTGAAAAACTGAGTGATGCGAAAGCTGTAAACTTCTCTGACGCTGAGAAAAAACAACGCGGAGCAGACGGTCATGTACTGGCTTATGCTACTTATGCACCGGGCAACGAATATACGTATTACACCGGAGCCGGATGGAGCAAATGGGGTTTCAAGAACTCTGCCGAATGGTTCAAATATATCCAGGACTTTGCCCGGAAGGTAAAACAACCGTTACAGGTTACTGTAAAGTAAAAAAAGATATATCATGAAAATTCTCATATATTATGATACTGCATTCTCATATATTATGCGACTCCAGTATCACAATATATGAGAATGCAGTGTTATAATATATGATATAAGCATCATAATAGATAGAGCCTCTGCGTTCACTTGTATGTTAACGTTTTTAGTTGACTACTTTCAGTCTTATATATATAAAAGGTTGACTCGGTTTAAACTTAATAATAATAACGGTTGACTTATTTCTTGCTTATTTATGAAACAGGTTAACTCTACCTGCCAGTTTTTCGCAAAAATAATCAAAATCTCTATTCACTCCAAACGGGTAATGAA